>JAAYSG010000031.1 GCA_012518435.1 Bacillota bacterium | reverse complement strand
GCAGGTTCGAGCCCTGCATGGCCTACCAGGCAGTGCGGGAGTGGCGGAATAGGCAGACGCGCAAGGCTTAGGCCCTTGTGCCGCAAGGCGTGGGGGTTCAAATCCCTTCTCCCGCACCATTTTAAACAAGCTATGCGGAAATAGCTCAGTGGTAGAGCATCGCCTTGCCAAGGCGAGGGTCGCGGGTTCGAATCCCGTTTTCCGCTCCACTTGTTGGAACAGCCCCGGCGGCTGCCGGGGTGGAAGGACAAACCTCGGCTTATTGTGAAGGGGCCGAGGTTTAATATTGGCAGGATTTATGGTTTATCTGTAGAAAAGAAGAGTATGCCTTTAGTAATCGCGGATAATATGGTACAATTTATGGGGATGTTGGGTATATATTATAATGGGAAGTAAAAGGGAGGCCGGTCCATGGGAGTAAAGGTGAAAAAATTAGAGAAGAATAAGGTCAGCCTAGAGGTTGAAGTTGGCGCCGATGAGGTTGATGCAGCCCTTGGTAAAGCTTACCGCCAAGTAGTGAAGAGGGTTACCATACCGGGTTTTCGTAAGGGCCATGTACCCAGGAAGGTTTTGGAGATGCGCCTGGGAAAAGAGGTCTTATACGAAGAAGCCTTGGAAATTATGCTGCCGGAGGCCTATGACCAGGCGGTGGATGAGGCTGAACTGGAACCAATTGATCAACCCCTCATAGAAGATGTCCACATAGAAGAGGGAAGCCCACTGCGTTTTTCCGCCACGGTGGAGGTCAAGCCCGAGGTAGAGTTGGGCCAATATAAGGGGCTTCAAATTGAAAGGGAAAAGGTTGAGGTCACCCCAGAGGATGTGGAAGAATACCTGCACCATTTACGGGATAGAAATGCCGTTTGGCAGGTGGTTGAAGAGGGAGAAGTTTCTACCGGTGACCTGGTTATAATTGATTTTACCGGCTACGTGGATGGTGAACCCCTGGATGGAGGTCGGGGTGAAAACCATACCCTGCGGATTGGTTCTGGTAGCTTTATCCCTGGTTTCGAGGAGCAACTCATCGGTGCTGTGGTGGATGAGGAACGCAAAATACAGGTGGTCTTTCCCAAGGATTACCAGAATGAAGATCTGGCCGGTGCTGAAGCTGAATTTGATGTGAGGTTAAAGGAGATAAAACGCAAGAAGTTGGTGCCCCTTGATGATGAATTTGCCAAGGATGTAAGTGAGTTTGCCACCCTAAAGGAACTGGAGGCAGATGTTAGGGAAAAACTTGTGGCGGCTGCCCAAGATAAGGCCGAGGCCCAGTTTCGTCAGGCAGTGGTTCAAGCGGTTGTAGGCAATGCCAAGGTGGAAGTGCCGCCAGTAATGATAGAAAGGCGGGCTGCTTCCCTGCTGAATGATATGGAAGACCGTTTACAGCAACAGGGAATTTCCCTTGATGTCTATCTGAAGTACAGTGAGAAAACTGAGAAGGACCTCAAGGATGAATTTACTGAACCAGCCCGGCGGGATGTGAAAACCGATCTGGTTTTGGAGGCCATTGCCACCAATGAAGGCATCGAGGCCGGCAAGGAAGAAGTTGAGGAGGAGCTGGCACTATTGGCCCAGGGTTTTGCCGGGGATGAGGGTGATGAGGAGGAAATTAAGCAGCAATTGCGGGAACAGGGGTACGATAAATATCTGGCTAGCACCATTGTTCGCCGTAAGACCCTAAATTTCTTAGCCGCGGAAAACTTGGCCCAGCTTGAATGATTAAAAATAAGTCTTCGGGGTATGCTGTATTAGTATAACAGGGTAATGGTGGTATCCGTTAATTTCTGCCAGATAATAGAGGAGGTGCACAGATGTCTTACTTGGTACCAATGGTTGTGGAACAAACAAGTCGTGGGGAGCGGGCCTATGATATATACTCTCGTCTGCTCAAGGATAGGATTATTTTCATTGGCACACCCATAGATGATAATGTGGCCAATACAGTTATTGCCCAGATGCTTTTCTTGGAGGCTGAAGATCCGGACAAGGATATCTGGCTTTATATCAACTCCCCCGGCGGGGCGGTACATGCTGGGCTGGCTGTATATGATACGATGCAGTATATCCGGGCCCAGATCAACACGGTTTGTATGGGTCTGGCGGCCAGCATGGGTGCAATCTTGCTGGCAGCCGGATCGGAAGGTAAGCGCTTTTCCCTTCCCCATGCCCGGGTGATGATTCATCAGCCCTTGGGAGGGGTGCACGGGCAGGCGGCTGATATTGCCATTCATGCCCAGGAGATAATGAAAACCAGGGAAACCTTAAATGAAATTCTTGTGAAACACACCAAACAGCCCTTGGAAAGAATCCAAAAGGATACTGACCGGGATTTCTTTATGTCGGCTGCCGATGCCAAAGAGTACGGAATTGTGGATGATATTATGTACACCCGCCAAGTTAAGTAGTGAAGGGGTGAAGGGATGATTAAGTTCAATGATGAAAAGGGACAGTTAAAATGCTCCTTTTGTGGCAAGGTGCAGGATCAGGTTCGGAAATTGGTTGCGGGCCCTGGGGTCTATATTTGTGATGAATGCATTGAACTCTGCAACGAAATAATAGAGGAAGAACTGCAGGAGGACTTTGAATTTGAACTTGAGGATATTCCCAAGCCCAGGGAGATAAAGGCCATTCTTGATCAATATGTTATCGGGCAGGAGAAGGCGAAAAAGACCCTTTCCGTTGCCGTCTACAACCACTACAAGCGGATTAATGTGGGCATGAAGGTGGATGATGTTGAATTACAAAAGAGCAATATAGTTATGCTGGGGCCCACCGGCTGTGGCAAAACCCTTTTGGCCCAGACCCTGGCCAAGATCCTCAATGTGCCCTTTGCCATTGCCGATGCCACTTCCCTCACGGAGGCGGGTTATGTGGGTGAGGATGTGGAAAACATTTTGCTCAAATTGATTCAGGCCGCTGACTATGAGGTGGATAAGGCGGAAAAGGGTATTGTCTATATTGACGAAATAGACAAGATCGCCCGCAAAACGGAAAACCCCTCCATAACCAGGGATGTTTCCGGTGAAGGGGTGCAGCAGGCCCTCCTGAAAATTTTGGAGGGAACTGTGGCCAGTGTCCCTCCCCAGGGTGGGCGCAAGCATCCCCACCAAGAGTTTATTCAAATTGACACCACCAACATCCTCTTTATTTGTGGGGGAGCCTTTGGGGGTATTGATAAACTCATCCAGAACCGGGTGGGTAATAGGACCCTGGGTTTTGGTGCTGAAATTAGGGGCAAGGTGGATAAAAAAATCGGCGAGGTCCTGGCCCAAATCCTCCCGGAGGATCTACTCAAATTTGGCCTCATCCCCGAATTTGTCGGACGAGTGCCGATCATTGTCACCCTGGATGCCCTGGATGAGGAGGCCCTGGTCAGCATTTTGACAGAACCCAGGAACGCCTTGGTGAAGCAATACCGTAAATTCCTGGATCTGGATGGGGTGCAGTTGGAGTTTCAGCCGGAGGCTTTACAGGCAATTGCCAGTGAGGCCCTGCGGAGAAATACTGGGGCCCGGGGCCTGCGGGCCATCATTGAAGACATGATGCTGGATGTGATGTATGATATCCCCTCCCGCCAGGAGATTACCAAGGTGACCATAACAAAGGATACTGTCTATAAAAAGCAGCCCCCCATTATCCTCACCAGTGGCGGGGAAGGGAAGGGCAAAAAACGCAAACGGGAGGCTTCAGCCTAGCCTTCCCAACTAGCGGGGCAGGGGATATTACCCTTGTCCCGCTTTTCCTCTTTGCGGCCTTATTCTCCCCTTGTTTTTTCCCCACCGCAGCCAAAAGCTGCCATTGGCAGATGGGTCTAAATCGGATAAATCACCTGCCCTCCGGTAACACTAAGTTTGGCAGGACAATACAGAAGAGGGGGGTTGGGAAGATTGCCAAGTACAGGATTGGGTGGCCTCTTGGGATATATCCAGATATTTTTTGCCCTGGTCATCGGCCTGTACTTTTGGAACCTTTTACGGACCCAGCAGGGAAACAAGACGGCGGTGGATAGGGAATCCCGCAAGGAAATCGAAAAGCTGCGGCGGCTACGGGAAATATCCCTCACCCTGCCCCTGTCGGAAAAAACCCGCCCTTCATCCTTTGGAGAAATTATTGGGCAGGAGGAGGGGCTGAAGGCCTTGCGGGCGGCCCTTTGCGGCCCCAACCCCCAACACGTTATCCTCTACGGTTCGCCGGGGGTGGGTAAAACGGCAGTGGCCCGCCTTGTGTTGGAGGAGGCCAAGGCTAACCCCATTTCGCCCTTTCGGAAAACGGCCAAATTTATTGAAATCGATGCCACCACCGCCCGATTCGACGAGCGGGGTATTGCAGATCCCTTGCTGGGATCGGTACACGACCCCATTTACCAGGGGGCAGGCCCCTTGGGCATGGCGGGTATTCCCCAACCCAAGCCGGGGGCCGTCACCAAGGCCCATGGGGGCATTCTTTTTATTGATGAAATTGGGGAATTACATCCCATCCAAATGAATAAACTCCTTAAGGTTTTGGAAGACAGAAGGGTTTTTTTGGAAAGCGCCTACTACAGTTCTGAGGATCCCAAGGTGCCTAGCCACATCCATGATATATTTCAAAATGGCCTGCCGGCGGACTTTCGCCTGGTGGGGGCTACTACCCGCATGCCCCAGGAAATTCCCCCGGCCATCCGCTCCCGCTGTGTGGAGGTTTTCTTCCGGGGCCTCCGACCCCATGAAATTGGCACCATCGCCCGCAATGCCGCCAGTAAGATGAAATTTCAAATAGAAGAAGGTGCCGTGGCAGTGGTGGAAAAATATGCTGCCAACGGCCGGGAGGCGGTCAATATTATCCAAATTGCCGGCGGGTTGGCCCTTACTGAGGGGCGGGAAGGGATATTGACAGCGGACATTGAATGGGTGGTAAATAGTGGCCAATATCAACCCCGACCGGAAAAGAAAACTCCCCCACAGCCCCAAATAGGCTATGTCAATGGTTTGGCTGTCTATGGACCCAACATGGGCACCCTCCTGGAAATTGAGGCTGCGGTACTGCCGGCTGTGAGGGGTGAGGGGCAAATTACAGTTACGGGGATGATAGAGGAGGAGGAAATGGGCAATCCGGGCCATATGGTCCGGCGCAAAAGTATGGCCCGGGGTTCGGTGGAAAATGTCCTCACGGTTTTGCGGCGTTACCTGGATTTTAATCCCCGCAATTATGATATTCACCTCAACTTTCCCGGGGGGATCCCCGTTGATGGGCCATCGGCCGGGGCTGCTGTGGCCACGGCAGTCTATTCTTCCCTTACCAATATTCCCGTAGACAATAAGGTGGCTATCACCGGGGAGGTTTCCATCCGTGGTTTGGTTAAACCGGTGGGCGGGGTGGTGGCCAAGGTGGAGGCGGCCCAGCAGGCTGGAGTGACAAAGGTTATGGTCCCCAAGGACAATTGGCAGGAATGCTTCGACTGTCTGGCCGACTTGACCATAATTCCAGTGGATAGGCTGGATGAAGTTTTTGCCCATGCCTTGGTGAAGAGAAAGCGGGGGGAATACGTCCTTCCCAGCGAGGTCAGCACCCTATCGGCTTCGGTTTTACCCAACTAAGGGGTGCTAAATTGGCCTTTGGGGGGCCCCATTGTATATAATGGGGATAGACCCGGAGGTATCTGGGGGAATTGAAACCCTGGCCAAAATGGTCTATTATACTGATAGTGGTGAAGGACAAGAAACCATTGGGGCCTGACGGTCGGGAGCTATCCCAGGTTAAAAGCTGGCATAGTGCTTAACCCTTGGCTGGCCATATTGGTAATTCTTGGGGGAATTCATCTTCCCATCCCCCGGAGCCTTTCTTGCCGGGGAGCCAAGGGGGTGATGGGTTGGCGGAAATTTTCCCTTCAGATATGGAGGTGTAATTATGGAGAATAAAGAGGGCCGGAGACGTTCATTGCCCTTGCTACCACTGCGGGGTGTACTGGTATTTCCCTTTATGGTTATCCACTTGGATGTGGGGCGGGAGAAGTCCATTGCTGCCCTGGATGCGGCCATGGTCGCCGACAAGGAGATCCTCCTGGTCAGCCAGGAGGATGCCCAGCTGGATGAACCATCCCCAGAGGAGATATACTTGGTGGGGACCATCGTGGAGATAAAACAGCTTCTGAAGCTCCCGGGGGGGGCGGTAAGGGTCTTGGTGGAAGGGATTTCCCGGGCCCGAATTGAGGAGTACACGGCTGTGGAACCCTTCTTCCAGGTGACGGCTACTGAATTTGTGGAAAAAGAGGAACATTCTACGGAAATCGAGGCCATGACCAGGAACCTTGTTTTCCAGTTTGAGCAATATGTAAAGCTGAGCAAAAAAATCCCGGCGGAAACGGTTGTATCCATTATTACCATTGAAGATGCCGGTCGCCTTACGGACCTCATTGCCTCCCATTTGACCCTTAAACTAGCGGACAAGCAGCGTATTTTGGAGGCCATTGAAATTCGGGATCGTCTAGAGACCATCAATGCAATTTTGGCCAAGGAAGTTGAAATACTGGAACTGGAGCGCAAGATAAATACCCGGGTACGCAAGCAAATGGAAAAAACGCAAAAGGAATATTACCTGCGGGAACAGCTGCGGGCAATCCAGCAGGAATTGGGGGAGCGGGAGGAGTCGGGGGAAGGCTTGGAGTATCGGGAACGGATAGATGAGGCGGATCTGCCGGAAGAGGTGAAGGAGAAGGCCCTGAAGGAGGTAGAACGGCTGGAAAAAATGCCGGGTATGGCTGCCGAGGCCTCGGTTGTCCGCACTTATCTAGATTGGCTTTTGGAATTGCCTTGGCGGGTGCAGACCAAGGACCGGCTGGACTTAAGGCGGGCCCAGGAGATCCTCAACGAGGATCACTATGGGTTAAAGAAGGTTAAGGAGCGCATTTTGGAGTACCTGGCAGTTCGCCAGTTGGCCCAAAAGCTCAAGGGCCCCATTTTGTGTTTTGTGGGCCCCCCCGGTGTGGGAAAGACCTCCTTGGCTAAATCAGTGGCCAGGGCCTTAAAGAGAAAGTATGTACGTATATCCCTGGGTGGAGTTCGCGATGAAGCCGAAATTAGGGGCCATCGTCGTACCTATGTGGGTGCCCTTCCCGGTCGGATTATCCAGGGTATGCGGCAGGCAGGCTCCCAAAATCCAGTCTTTTTGTTGGATGAGATCGACAAAATGAGCACTGATTTCCGGGGTGATCCTTCCGCTGCCCTGCTGGAGGTTTTGGATCCGGAGCAGAATCATGCCTTTAGTGACCATTATATCGAACTCCCCTTTGATTTATCCCATGTTTTCTTTATTACCACGGCCAACACTACCCATCCTATTCCCCCGGCTCTTTTGGACCGCATGGAGGTTATCCACCTGCCGGGGTACACGGAAGAGGAAAAGGTAAAAATTGCCCTACGCTATTTGTTACCCAAGCAGAGAGAGGAACATGGGTTGGATAAAAACAAGAGGCTGACCTTAAGCGAAAACGCGGTGAAGGGGGTCATCAGGGAATATACCCGGGAGGCGGGGGTGCGCAACCTGGAACGCTCCTTGGCGGCCATCTGCCGTAAGGCGGCCCGGGAGATTGTCCAGGGGGATAAAAAGCAGGTGCGGGTAACCCCCCGCAACCTGAGGCGTTATCTGGGTATACCCCGTTTTCGCTATGGAATAGCTGGGCAGGAGGATGAGGTGGGGGTTGTCACCGGCCTGGCCTGGACCAAGGTTGGGGGCGATATCCTGTCCATTGAGGTGAGCATTGTTCCGGGCAAAGGAAAACTAACCTTGACGGGACAACTGGGCGATGTGATGCGGGAGTCGGCCCAGGCGGGTTTTAGCTATATTCGCAATCGGGCCGATGTCTTTGCCATTCCCCCGGATTTTCCGGAAAAAATGGACACCCACATTCACATCCCGGAGGGGGCCATACCCAAGGATGGCCCTTCGGCTGGGATCACCATGGCTACTGCCATAATATCGGCCCTAACCAAAAGGGCTGCCCTGTCCCATGTGGCCATGACGGGGGAAATCACCCTGCGGGGGCGGGTCCTTCCCGTCGGGGGGATAAAGGAGAAGATCCTGGCCGCCCATAGGGCGGGGATTAAAAAGGTTCTTTTACCTGCGGAAAACAAGCGGGACCTGGAGGAGATTCCGGCCAATGTGAAGAGGGATCTGCAGTTTGTTCTGGTGGAACACATGGATCAGGTCCTGGAGGAGGCCCTGGTGGGGTTGGCCGATGAAGATAAATAAGGTGGAATTTGCCATCAGTGCCGCTTCGCCGCAGCAATTTCCCCAAGATGGACTCCCGGAAGTGGCCTTTGTGGGTCGTTCCAATGTGGGTAAATCAAGTCTTTTAAACAATCTGGTCCGGCGTAAAGACCTGGCCCGGGTCAGCCGGACCCCGGGAAAAACCCGCCTGATAAACTTTTTTCGCCTCAATGACTGCTGCTATTTTGTCGATTTGCCAGGGTATGGCTATGCTAAGGTACCCAAGGCCCTGCAGAAAAAATGGGCCAGGCTATTGGAAAATTATTTACAAAAGCGGGGGGAGTTGGTGGGGGTAGTGCTCCTTGTGGATCTGCGTCACCCCCCCACCGCCGATGACTGCCAGATGTATGAATATCTCGTGGCCTTTCAAATGCCGGTAATTGTGGTGGGAACCAAGGCGGACAAAATATCCCGGGGGCGTCTGCGGCAGCAGGAAAATCAGGTGGCCCAGGTGCTAAATCTTGCCCCCCAAATCCCCCTGCTAAGCCATTCTTCCCAAAGTGGCTTGGGGCGGGAGGAATTGTTAAGACTCCTCAAGGACTGGCTTACTCCTTAGGTCTGGGGCATGCTGGGGTGAAGCTCTAGCCCGCTTGACACCATCTCCATCCCAGGGTATCATAGGGGTTAACAGCCAACAAGCTAAATAAAGAAAGGGACAAGGATGGGGAGGAGTAGGAATAAATTCGCCCACAGAGAGGGGGACTGGTGCTGGAAGGTCCCCTGGGAGGAAGCTTCTGAAGGTCGCCCCGGAGTTTTTGTGCCGAACAGGGAAAGTAGGCCAAACGGCTGCACCCGTTATGTGCTGTGAGCGTCTGCAAAAAGGCCTTTTTTGCGGAAAGTAAGGTGGTACCGCGGAGAAACCCTTCGCCCTTAGTGGGTGTGGGGCTTTTTTATTTGCGGCCACAGGTGGTGAAAATTCCCCCCATGGGCTGGGGAGTGTCCCCCGGCCCATGGGAATTAAGGCTTAGTCTTACTTAGAGGAGGTTTAGCAATGACACAGGAAAAATTCCTTTCCACTGTTTATGATCCCAAGGTGGTGGAGGACAAGTGGTACCAATATTGGTTGGAGGGAGATTATTTTCGGCCCCAAATTGATGGGGAAAAGGAACCCTTTACCATTGTGATCCCTCCCCCCAACGTGACGGGGGCCCTCCATATGGGTCATGCCCTGGACAATACCATCCAGGATGTTCTCATCCGCTATAAAAGAATGACCGGAGTGCCCACCCTGTGGCTTCCGGGGATGGATCACGCGGGGATTGCCACCCAGGCCAAGGTGGTGGAGAGCATAGCCGAGGAGGGGCTTACCCCCGCCGCCTTGGGCCGGGAGAAGTTTTTGGAACGCACCTGGCGCTGGAAGGAGGAGTATGGGGGGCAAATTATTGCCCAGCTAAAAAGGCTGGGGGCCTCCTGTGATTGGTCCCGGGAAAGATTCACCATGGATGAAGGTTGTTCCCGGGCGGTACGGGAAGCCTTTGTGAGTCTTTTTGAAAAGGGTCTTATCTACCGGGGTGATTATATTATTAACTGGTGCCCCCAGTGTGGGACCGCCGTTTCGGACATCGAGGTAGAACATGAGGCTAGCGCGGGTAAGTTGTGGCATTTTCGCTATCCCCTATCCCATGGTGATGGTTATGTGACCGTAGCCACCACCCGACCGGAGACAATTTTAGGTGATACCGGAGTGGCGGTGCATCCCAGTGATGAAAGGTACAAGGACTTAGTCGGTAAAACCCTCATCCTACCGGTGCTGGGGCGCCGCATCCCCCTAGTGGCCGATGCCTATGTGGACCCAGAGTTTGGCTCTGGGGCGGTGAAGGTAACACCAGCCCATGACCCCAATGACTTTCTCATCGGTCAGCGCCATAACTTGGACTCGGTGGTGGTTATTGCCCCCGATGGCACAATGAATGAGAATGCGGGTAAATACCAAGGAATGGATAGCCTGAGTTGCCGGCAGGCCCTGGTGGATGACCTGAAGCGGGAGGGTTACCTGGTTAAGGTGGAAGACCATGAGCACGCGGTGGGCCACTGTTCCCGCTGCGCCAGCATCATTGAACCTTTGCTTTCCAAGCAGTGGTTCGTAAGGATGAAACCACTGGCGGAACCGGCCCTCAAGGCCGTACGGGAGGGTCAGATTCGTTTTGTGCCGGAACGCTTTAGCAAGATATATTGTGACTGGTTGGAAAATATAAGGGACTGGTGTATATCCCGTCAATTGTGGTGGGGTCACCGCATCCCCGTCTGGTATTGCCAGGACTGTGGGGAGGTAGTGGCCAGCCGGGAGGACCTAACCCATTGCCCCCGTTGTGGTGGCCAAGTGGAACAGGATCCTGATGTGTTGGATACCTGGTTTAGTTCTGCCCTCTGGCCCTTTTCCACCTTGGGATGGCCCGAAGAAACAGAGGACCTGCGTTATTTTTACCCCACCTCAGTATTGGTTACCGGCCGGGATATAATCTTCTTTTGGGTGGCCCGCATGATCTTTATGGGTTTGGAGTTCATGGGGGAAGAACCCTTCCGGGAGGTTTTGATCCATGGCCTGGTATTGGATTCCGAAGGACGCAAGATGTCCAAGTCTCTGGGGAATGGGATTGATCCCCTGGAGGTTATAGAAGATTATGGCGCTGATACCCTGCGCTTTATGCTCATGACCAGTATCACTCCCGGTAATGATATGCGATTTTATTGGGAGCGGGTGGAGAACTGCCGGAACTTTGCCAACAAGATCTGGAATGCCTCCCGCTTTGCCTTGATGAATTTGGCGGACTTTCAGCCGGGAGCTGTTGCTGTCTCTGAATTATCCTATACCATGGCAGACCGCTGGATCATGAGTCGGCTGGAGGCAACCATTGCCCAGGTTACAAGGGAGCTGGATCGCTACCAATTGGGGGAAGGGGCCAGAATCCTTTACGATTTCATCTGGGGTGAATTGTGTGATTGGTATATTGAACTGGTAAAGCCGCGTCTTTATGGCAAGAAAGACAAGGTGGGGCGCCAAACGGCCCAGTACGTCCTCCACCGGGTGCTGGAAAACACCCTCCGCCTTCTTCACCCCTTTATGCCTTTTATCACTGAAGAAATCTGGCAGCATTTACCCCATGAGGGTCCCAGTATCTGTCTCGCACCCTGGCCCCAGGCGGGTGCGGGGGAAACCCAAGTGGAGGAGGAAATGGAACTTGTCATGGAGGTCATCCGTGCGGTCCGTAATATTAGGGCCGAAATGAATATTCCCCCTGCCAAGAAGGCTCAAATTATTCTCCAAACCCCCAGCCAATTTAGGGATAGCCTACAGCTGGGTATACCCTATATGCAGCAAATGGCCGGGGTGGATCTGGTTAGGATACAAACTGTGGGGGAAGAAAAACCCCGGCAGGCAGTGACCGCCCTGGTGGGTGAGGTAGAGGTCTTTGTCCCCTTGGAGGGTCTTGTGGATATTGCCAAGGAGATAGAGCGTCTGGAAAGGGAAAAAAGGCTCCTGGAGATGGAGGTGGAGCGGGCGGGCAAAAAGTTGCAGAATAAGAACTTTTTACTCAAGGCACCGGAGGAAATAGTAGCCAAGGAAAGAAAAAAGGAACAGGAATACAGGGAAAAATTGGCAAAGGTCGTGGAGCGTATTGTGCTGCTGGAGGGTTAGCCATGGGGCTGATAAACAAAAGGGATTCTTACCTAAAGGAACTGGCCCGCTTTGGCAGTAAGCTGGGCTTACAGAGAATCGAAGGGCTCCTCAAGTATTTGGGAAATCCCCAGGAAAGGGTACCGACGGTACACATAGCCGGTAGTAACGGAAAGGGTTCCACAGCAGCCATGGTGGCCGCCATCTTAACCGCTGCCGGCTATCGGGTTGGTCTTTATACATCGCCCCACCTTAGTTCCTACACGGAGCGTTTTCAGATCAACGGGCGGGAAATATCTACCGCTGCCCTGACTGAATTGCTCACTGAAATCCGGGGGTCAGTGGCGGATGTTGCTGGGAAGGAGGGTCTAGAACAGCCGACGGAGTTTGAGGTTTTGACGGCTGCGGCCTTGAAATACTTTCGGGAGAAGGGTGTGGATCTGGCCGTCATGGAGGTTGGATTGGGAGGGCGCTTGGACGCCACCAATGTCATAACCCCCCTGGTATCTGTCATAACCCACATTGCCCTGGAACATACCGACATTTTGGGCCCTAGCCTTTTGGAGGTGGCCAGGGAGAAGGCGGGGATAATAAAGGAGGGAGTACCCGTTGTTTCCTCCCGCCAAGACCCGGAGGTTGTGGAAATAATTGCGGAAATTAGCCGGCTACGGGGGGCGGAGCTAACCTTGGTGGGCCGGGATATTCACAGTGGGGAAGTAAGTTTGGATGCCGCCGGGATTTTGACTAATCCCATGGGAAGGAATTGGCATTATGAGAATCTCCGGGTTAGCCTCCTGGGGGCCCATCAGGCGGAAAACACCGCTACCGCCCTGGGTGCCATTGATGTATTGAGGAAAAAAGGTTTTTTACTGGAGGAGGAGAGCATACGCACCGCCTTGGGTCAGCTCACCTGGCCCGCCCGGATGGAACTTGTGGCGGGGGAGCCGGCCTTTCTCCTTGATGTGGGCCATAACCCCGATGGGGCGCGGGCCTTGCGGGAGGCAATAAAATCCCACTTTCCCGACCGGGATCTCATCATGGTCTTCGGGGCCTTGGCCGATAAGGATGTGGAGGCCATGGCCGCCATCTTGGGCCCCCTTTGTCGGCTGGTAATTCTAACCCGTCCCAACAGCCCCCGGGCCTTGGAACCCAGGAACCTACAAACCCTTTTTCAAAATTTTGCCCCTGGGGTTTTGTTGGCGGAAAAAATTCCCGCGGCTCTAAAACTGGCCGCCGAACATGCCGGACCCACTGATATGGTTTTGGTCTGTGGCTCCTTTTATATGGTGGGTGCGGCTCGGGAGTACATTAGACAAGGGGTAGTCTAGATGGGGTGCTGGGTCCAGCTGGCAAAACAAATTAGGCGGAAGAGTGGTGTCACTCTTCCGCCCCTATTTTTACATCAACTATTGACCCTGGGAGCCTATGGGTTCAGTTGGAGCACTCTGGGTAATCTGCTGAATCTGGGCGCCTCCTGCCAAGGCTTGCTCGGCGTAGGCAACTAATTTTTTGGTCATATTGCCGCCGACATAACCGTTGACCCGGCTGGGGAGTGAACCTTTGTCAACGTTTTGATAATCGGTAATCCCCAGTTCGTTGGCAATTTCAAACTTCATTTTGTCCAAGGCCTGGGCCACACCACCACCCATTGCTACGGGTTCGTTAGAGCTACGCGGCATTATTGTGTCCCCTCCTTTCTGGGAAGATTTTTTTGTCTTGCAATCATATTATGTGCCGATCTGCTGCTTCCTATGTTGATATCTTATTTCCACCGCTACCAACTTTTAAAATGTGATGGAAAGACTCCACCAATTCTAAAAATTCAATTTCCGCCTGTATTTTCCTCCCGGGGTTATACCCAAGCCCGGGGCAATATAAAATGTAATAGATATTACGGGTGCCAAGGGAGGCCTATCCTGTAAAACCTCCCGTAAGACACCTGTTTTGGAGGTGGTATGGTGCCGGTGGGACAAATTTCCCTCCTTTTCATTTTCCTTTTGGGCATAGTCAGTAAAAATAATATTCTCACCTCGGCTGCGGGCATACTACTTATAATGCAGGGCATGGGGCTGGACAGCCTGTTTTTTTTCCTGGAGGAGCGGGCCATTGATGTGGGTTTGCTTTTTCTTACAATTGCTATTTTGGTCCCCTTTGCCACCGGGAAGATTCACATGCAGCATATTATTGAATTTCTCTGCAGCCGTGCGGGTTTGCTGACAATGATGGGTGGGGCCGTGGCTGCCATTTTAAATGCCCGGGGTGTGGAATTGCTCAGGGGAGAGCCCCAGATCATCGGGGCTATAATTTTGGGGTGTATTTTATCCATTACCTTTGGCAATGGTATTCCGGTGGGGCCAATAATGGCCGCCGGGATTTCCTCTGTACTACTACACCTTTTCCGCATTTTTTTATAGTTTTCCCTTCCTTGTATAGTCCCATTCCCCCGGGGACATAGTAGTATAGTGATGCAAAAAAATTATAAAATCGGAAAAAAATATTAACCGGGGAGGGGTTTGGCATTTGAAACCACGCACCCTGTTGACCTTTGCCGCCCTATGCACCGTTCCCTTTGTTCTGGTTTTATCCAATTCCATGTTGATTCCTGTTTTACCCAAAATGCAGCGGGCCATGGATATTTCCCTTTTTCAGGCGGGCCTCATTATCACTAGTTTTTCCATACCCGCCGGTCTTATTATACCCCTCTCGGGTTATTTGTCGGATCAGTATGGCAGGAAGGCCATAATGCTCCCCTCTCTTTTGATCTTTGGCTTGGGTGGCGTCTTGGCCGGTCTAGCCGCTCTTTTCTTAAAAAAACCCTTTCTTTATATCCTTTTGGCCCGGGTTTTCCAGGGTATTGGTGGGGGAGGAACCTATCAGCTGGCCATGGCCCTGACGGGGGACATTTTCCAGACGGAGGAACGTTCCAAGGCCCTGGGTATATTGGAGGCTTCCAATGGCCTGGGCAAGGTGGCAGCGCCCCTCCTGGGGGCTGCTTCGGCCCTTATAGTTTGGTATGCCCCCTTCTTTATATATGGGATCTTGGCCTTTAGTTCTGCCCTTTTGGTCTGGCTGGTCTGCCAGGAACCCCGGAAGAAGAAAAAAGGGGAGCAATTCAGGATCTATCTGGAGCACTTGGGGCAGGTCTTTGCCCAAAAGGGCGGTGGCCTAAGTGTTTGCTTTTTGGCTGGAATGTTGACCATCTTTCTCTTTTTTGGTGTTTTGAGTTATTTTTCCGATATTTTAGCTGCTGAATACAAAATTAAGGGCTTTACCGCCGGGTTATATATTGCCGGCCCCGTCTTGGCCATGGCCACAACATCGTATTTGGTTGGCACCCTTTTGCAAAGTAAACTTGCCAACCTTCTCAAACCGGCGGTTATCACCGGTCTAATCCTCCAGATGGTATCCCTTGTGCTCTTGGCTTTTTTGGGAAAGCAGCAATTTTTGCTCCTTACGGCAATTATTATCCTGGGAGTCGGCAGTGGAATTCTTCTTCCCGCTTTAAACATGCTTATAACCAGTGCCTCCCTCAAGGAGCGGGGTTTAGTCACCGCCTTATACGGGACGGTGCGTTTCTTTGGCGCCGCTTTGGGGCCCCCGGCAGTGGGCCTTGGTTTGGGTTTGGGCCCCCTGGTTATGTTTGTCGCAGCCGCCTCTGGGGCAGGCCTTATTATCGCCCTAACTATTTTCCTTTTGGACCAGGAGCGGCTGCTGCCAAAGGACATCTTAAAAAAGGATGGTGGGAAGGCAGATGCAGGATAATATCCTTTGGACTGGGCAACAATAGGAGGGAATCCTCCTGTTATGCCGCAAACAATTTGCCATGGGTTGGGCAAAGGCCGGTGGAGGGTTCTCCGGTCCCCTTGTAAGGGCTGCCAGTATGGCAAGGGGTGAAGGGAGATGGGTTTCCCTTGACAAAGAAGAACAGTCATCCTCAAGGCAAAAAGGAAAAGGATTACTTTGGTTTAAGTCTTTCCGGCGGGGATCGTTATGGGGAGATCATTCCCAGTATGTTTGCCTGGCTGCCCCCGGATGAGCAACGGAGGCGGGTCGGGGAGATTATGGAAATGTCTTCTGAAGTGAGCCTAAATTATGAAGCCAAGCAAGCAAAGGAGGGACAGGGAGTGGCCAAAAAGAAGAAGAAAAAGCAGGATATGGATCCCGTTAAGGAGCGCGCAATTGAGCAAGCCAAGACCTATGAAACAATGAGACCCCAGCTGGATGATGACCCTGAACCCCATGGGTGATAGGAAGAACGCCGCCGTGTGCGGCGCTTTTTTTTGCCCTGCCCATCCGCCGGAACGGGAAGGGGGTTCCTTGCCACCAACGGGCCCCCGTCCCATTTTCCCTAAATTCACCAGCCCTTTTGCCGAAGCCGGCCCATGGGTTCCTTGGCCATAAGGGGAAGTGGCCTAATTATCGTCCCCGGGCCCTATTTTTAGGATTTTTTTGGCCATGGTAGAAAAAATCTTGGCTTTAGCCGTGACGACATGGGGATTGGGCGGGGTCTTTGTTCTTTATTCCTACCCGAAGACTAGGATCCAAAGGAGGATATCCCCTAGCCGGGAAGGAATTATCTTGAGGGGGGGCGAATTGCTAAGGAGTAGAATTGTCAGGGAGTAGGTGAAGAATATGTCGCGCCGAAGCAGAAGGGCCCGAACCACGCCCAAGGTGGCTGGGGTACCCCTCTTACTGGTCCAGCTTATAACAGGTGCCTTGTTGGCCATCTTGCTTGGTATATGGTTGGGGAAGTTTTATATTAGCCGTGTCCTAGATGCCCGCACCCCCCAGGAAACCGCTGTGGAGGGGGAACAAGGGGAAGGGGACCATGAAGGCCAAGTCTTCCCCCCTCCCCTGGAGGGGCCCGATGATATTGATCCTACCCCCGCCGGGGAGAACCCCAGTGAAGAAGTCCCCCCCGGACCTGTGCCTATGTTGACAGATAGTATAGCTCCCCTGCAGGTCTATCGGGTACAGGTGGGGGCCTTTGGCCAGGAAGAAAACGCCCAGGCCTTGTTGGCTGAATTGGCTGAATTGGGTTTTAGGGGTACAATATCCGCCAGTGGCGATGTGTACCGGGTAAGCATTGGTTTATTTTCCTCCAGGGGTGGGGCTGAGGTGTTTATTGGGAACCTAACCACCCTGGCAGGGGTTTTGGCCGAGGAACCTCTAATAGTGGCCGAAAGCTTGGCCCAGGCTACAGTTACCTACCTGCCCAAGGAAAAAGACTCCTATGGCAAAATTGTCCAGGCCCTGGAGAAGGCCCGGGATTTGAGCGCTGAAATGGAATCCCTTTGGCTTCTGTATGTATCCAGTGGCCAAGGTACCATTCAATTGGGGGGAGAATTGGAACGGATTGCCGGGGAAATAAAGGCACTCAAGACTGCCCTGTCCGAGGCTCCAGCACCGGCCACCTCCCAATTGTGGGAGGAGGTTAATTTACTGCCGGGGGATTTGGAGGCAACCTTGGCTGAATTACAAAAAGTAGTGACCGGTGGTGGGCAATGGACACCCTATTCCCAGGCCTTGGCCCGCCTAATTCGCTTATGGCCCTCCCTCTCCTAGGGGAAGTGGGGAAGGCTCGCCATTGTTTTTACCATGGAAGGAGGATTTATTTAACTGTTAGCGAATACTGTATTGTTGCGAAAATAACGACAGGACATTCTGGTTTATAAATACAAGGGTAGGCCCTGCTTCCACCTATCCATGGGAAAGACTAACTCTTGGCAAATTTACCCTTTTTATTCTCCTATCCCGTGGGCGCCAACTTGATTTTGCCCCTGGGGGAAAAAACCAAAAACCCCGCTAGAACCCTTACCGTCATGGGGTGTGGGGACTTATTGTTCACTAGTACCCATGGGGCAACAATTAATCTAATTATTTTGCCGTTTTTGCGCACATGCTGTCGGGATAGTGTTATAATATTAACAGATAGAAGGTAGATGCTGGTGTAAGAGGGAGGGTCGAAATGAAACTGTCTGAGGTGCATCGTATTCTCCGCGCCGAAATATTGGTAGATGCGGGGAAGATGGACAAGGATGTCGAGATGGCCTTCGGAGCCGATTTGATGAGTGATATATTGGCAATGTGCCAGGAGCAGACCTTACTTCTGACGGGGATGACCCATATTCAAGTTATAAGGACCGCGGAAGTCAGTGACTTAGCGGCTATTATTTTTGTTCGGGGCAAGCGACCGGGCCCGGAAATAATTGCCCTGGCGAAGGAAATTGGTATCCCCTTGCTCTTGTGCAAATTAACCATGTATGAGGCATCTGGCTTGCTCTTTAGCGCCGGTTTGTCCGGAATCCACCGGGATCAGGAACCCCACAGGAGGCTTAAGGGTGGAGGAAAACTTTGAACAGACCATTTCTTTGCAATTTGAACTAAAAAGCCATGACTTTGTCCAGGCTGGGGAGGCCTCCAGCGAAATTAGGCGGAGGTTAAAGAAACTGGGTTTTGCCTCTGATGTGGTGAGGAGGGCGGCCATTGCCGCCTATGAGGCGGAAATGAATGTGATTATTCATGCCCGACGGGGTCGGTTGCAGGTGGAAATTACCCCCCGGCAGATTTTGATAATTGCCCAGGATGAAGGTCCGGGGATAAGCAATATACATCAGGCCATGCAGGAAGGTTTTACCACAGCGCCTGATATGATCCGCGAGCTGGGTTTTGGTGCCGGTATGGGCCTGCCTAACATTAGACGTTTTGCCGATGAATTTAATATTAGCTCTTGTGCCGGTGAAGGTACTTCCCTGAAAATAGTAATTTATGCGGGTGAAGGGTGATTTCTGTGAGGGGCTATTTTCATTCGGTTCGCCTGGATAGGGAAAAATGTACAGGATGCGTCAATTGTATAAAAAAATGCCCCACAGAGGCCATTAGGGTCCGCCACGGTAAGGCTGAGATTAATGAACAAAAGTGCATTGACTGTGGGGAGTGCATTGGCGCTTGCCCCCGGAAGGCTAAATATGTGGAAATAGATTCTCTAGAACTTTTGAATTCCTACAAGTACACCATTGCTCTGCCGCCACCCTCCCTCTATGGTCAGTTTCCCCCCTCTGTAACACCGGGACAAATTCTAGCCGCCCTAATAGATTTGGGCTTTGATGATGTCTTTGAGGTTGCGGTGGGGGCCGAAATCGTTGCTGCAGAAACCCGGCGCCTTTTCCGGACGGGGGAATTGAAGGGACCCGTTATCTCCTCCAACTGTCCGGCCGTGGTGCGCCTGATCCAGGTGCGTTTTCCCGAGTTGACCAAAAGGATCCTGCCCCTTGATCCACCCTCTGAGGTGGCGGGCCGAATAGCCCGGCAACTGAAATCCCGGGAGTTGGGGATGGCGGAGGAGGATATTGGTGTCTTTTATTTAACTCCTTGTGCCGCCAAGGTAACTTCCATTAAGGCCCCAGAGGGAGGGCTGCCATCCTATATCGATGGCGCCTTTAGTATCCAGCAGCTATTTCCCCTGATTAGCCGCTCCCTTAAAAATGTACAGGGGAGGGGAAGGCAGCAGAGAGCCTCGGGCTTGGGGGTGGGGTTTGGAATACCCGGCGGAGAAGTGAAGGCGGTGGGGAGGGAAAACTCCCTAATTGTTGAGGGAATTGGCAATGTGGACAATGCCTTGGAAGAATTGGAAATGGGCCACATTGAGGGTATTGATTATATCGAGGCCAAGGCCTGTAACGGTGGCTGTGTTGGTGGGATATTAAATGTGGTCAACGGCTATGTTGCCCAAGTTCGCCTGGAAAGAATTGTCAGGGAGCTGGACCAAGTCCATGAGCCCCTGGAGGAAAGATGGCCCAACTTGGCCCAACTAAACTTTAAGGTACCGCGGATCCGCGTGGAACCCAGACCCATGCAGCCTTTAGACTCTGATATAAATGGAGCCATGGCCAAAATGGTGGCAGCAGAGGGGATCCTAAGGACCCTCCCGGGCTTAGATTGCGGAGCCTGTGGGGCCCCCAGCTGCAAGGCCCTGGCTGAAGATATTGCCCAGGGAAAGTCTAATGCCAATAGCTGTATATTTATACTGCGGGAAAGGATCATGGCCCTGGGTATGAAGGTCTACAATTTGGCCGGTATAGGGACCAGAATGGAAGAACAGAGGGGAGACAAGGAGGAGGGGGAAGAATGAGGTTGGCCGATATTGTGCGGGAATTGGATCTAAAAGTGTTGGCGGGTCCCGCCTTGGAAAAAAAGGTTGCCGGGGGTTATGCTTCTGATCTCCTCAGCATTGTCATGGCCAATGCTAAAGAAAACCAGCTTTGGATAACCCTCCAGGGGCATCAAAATATTATTGCTGTGGCAGTTTTGGTGGAATTGGCTGGTGTTGTAATTGCCGGGGGGGTTAAACCCGATCCTGAAACAGAAAAAAAGGCGAAGGAGGAGGGTATAAACCTCTTTACCACTCCCCTTCCCGTTTATGAGCTTGCCGGTCGGTTGTACAAGTTGGGGGTGTCAGGTTAACCATGCTGAAATGGTTTTCGGCCGACCTGCACATTCATACTGTGCTCTCCCCCTGTGCTGAGTTGGATATGGGCCCTATTAATATTGTGGAGGCAGCGGAGAAATTGGATATGGATATTATTGGCATAACTGATCATAATTCTGCCGCCAATGTGGCCGCTGTAATGGAAAGGGCCGACCAGAGGGGTTTGGTGGTTATTGGGGGCATAGAAGTCCAGACCCGGGAGGAAGTCCATGTTCTCTGCTTATTTCCGGGCTTGGAGCAACTTTCGGCATATGCCGCCTATATCAGGAGCCGGCTCCCCAAGGTCCCCAACCAACCGGAGGTCTTTGGTGATCAGGTGGTGGTCAATGGGGAGGAGGAGATCCTTTATTTTGAAGAAACCCTTTTGCTCAGTTCGGTCATGGCCTCCCTGGAGGAGGTCGTGGCCCGGGCAGTGGCCTGGGGAGGGCTAGTAATCCCGGCCCATATCGATCGCCCCTCCTTTAGTGTTTTGTCTAACCTGGGCTTTATTCCACCGCAGCTGCCGGTGGCCGCCCTGGAGATAGCATGGCCGGAGAGGATATCGGATATTTTGTCCCGATATCCCAGTTTGGCACAATACTGTCTTGTATCCTTTTCCGATGCTCACACCCTTTCTCAACTGGAGCGTGGGTTCTGCACGTATTTTTACCTGCAGGAACCCACCTTTATTGAGATAAAGAGGGCATTTGCGGGAGAAGGGGGAAGAAGGGTGGTGATAGAGCGGGCAGCCAAGGTAAATTGATCCAGGCTTTGCGGAATTGACCAGAGAAGGAGGTCGTTTTCAGATATGTGTGCTTGCAATCACCAGCTAACACCTGACAGCGAGTATGCACGTTTAGAGGAGCTATTAAAGGAGTACAAGGACCAAAGGGGAGCCTTAATACCGGTGCTACAGCAGGCCCAGGAAATTTTTGGTTATCTGCCAGAACCGGTTCTAAAAAGAATAGCGGAAAGCTTTCGGCTACCCCTGAGCAGGGTTTATGGTGTCACGACATTTTATGCCCAGTTTCATCTTAAACCCCGGGGGCGGCATGTCATTAGGGTTTGTCAAGGGACAGCCTGCCATGTGCGGGGTTCGGCCCGGATTTTAGATCGGGTACAGCGGGAACTGGGTATAGAATCGGGGGGGACCACGGAAGATTTGCGCTTTACCATTGAGCCTGTAGCCTGTTTGGGCGCCTGTGGCCTTGCCCCTGTCATGATGATCGATGATAATACCCATGGGCGTTTGACCGTGGATATGATACCGAAAATCCTGGATATGTATGAGTAGACAGGATGGAAGAGTTATCACTGCACATTCTGGATCTGGTGCAAAATTCCCTAAGAGCTGCCGCCACCAAGGTGGAGATATTCATTAAGGAGGATCTGACCCGGGACTGCTTCCTTTTGGAAGTGAGGGATAATGGGCGCGGAATGCCTGAGGACTTTGTCAAGGAAGCCCTCAGTCCTTTTACCACGACCCGTACTACCAGGCGGGTGGGATTGGGTCTTTCCCTTCTAGATATGGTGGCCCGAAGGTGTGGCGGTGGAGTTGAGATAGATACAAAGTTGGGCAAAGGCACCAGGGTACGGGCTGTTTTTCAGCATAGCCATTGGGATAGAGCCCCCCTTGGTGATATTAAGGCTACCCTTGTGGCAATCATCGCGGCCAATCCCAAGCTAAGTCTTATATATAAACATAGGCTGGGGGGACGGGATTTTATCTTGGATACGGAGGAAATTAAGGGCATTCTGGGAAGGGATATTCCCCTAAACAATATGGCTGTTCTGGGCTGGTTGGAGGAGTATATAGCCCAGGGTCTGGCCCATTTATATGGAGGTGAAGAGAAGGATGGCAACCCTAAAGAATCTGGATGACCTTCGCAAATTGCGGGAACAGGTCAAGGGCGAACTCCAGGAACGTTTTGGCGGTGAGATCAAAATCATCGTGGGAATGGGAACCTGCGGAATAGCAGCGGGGGCCCGGGAGGTTATGACAGAAATTTTACAGGAACTGCGGACACGGAACATCGATGCCCTAATAACCCAAACGGGCTGTATCGGAATGTGTGAAAGGGAACCACTGGTTGATATTGAACGCCCCGGGGAAAAACGTGTTACCTATGGGCGCGTAACACCCAAGGATGTAAAACGTTTGGTTGCCGAGCATGTTTTGCACGGACGAGTAGTGGAGGATTTGGTTGTAGCAAGGTTTGACGAAGAAGAGGAATAATTTGCAAGGGAGGGAAAGGGAATGGAACTGGTTCGTGCCCATATACTTGTGTGCGGTGGGACAGGCTGTACCTCCTCGGGCTCCAAGGCCGTACAGGAGGCACTGCACAGAGAATTAAAAAAACAGGGCCTAGATAAGGAAGTTAAAATTGTCGAAACGGGCTGTCATGGCTTTTGTGAACAGGGGCCCTTGGTCATAGTGTACCCGGAAGGTACTTTTTACTGTCAAGTTCAGGTGGAGGATATTCCGGAGTTGGTGGAGGAGCACCTCCTCAAGGGGCGTATTCTTCAGAGGCTTCTCTTTACCGAGCCCCTGACCCAGGAGCGGGTACCCCACTACAAGGAAATAGATTTTTACAGAAAACAAAGGCGGCTGGTACTGCGCAACTGTGGCTACATTGATCCGGAAAAGATCGATGAGTATATTGCCCGGGATGGTTATGTGGCCCTGGCCAAGGTTTTGGGTGAAATGACACCGGAGGATGTCATTGAAGAGATTAAGGCCTCGGGTCTCAGGGGCCGGGGTGGGGCCGGCTTCCCCACAGGCCTGAAGTGGGGTTTTGCCGCCCAGGCACCGGGGGAGAAAAAATATGTTGTCTGCAATGCTGACGAAGGGGACCCGGGGGCCTTTATGGATAGGAGCATCTTGGAGGGTGACCCCCACTGCGTACTGGAGGGTATGCTCATTGGGGCCTATGCCATTGGTTCCGATGAGGGCTATATCTATGCCCGGGCTGAGTATCCCCTGGCAATTAAACGCCTAAAAATTGCCCTGGCCCAAGCGCGGGAATTGGGTCTGATGGGTGATAATATTTTGGGTACTGACTTTTGTTTTGACCTGCATATTAAAGAAGGGGCAGGGGCCTTTGTCTGTGGGGAAGAAACTGCCCTCATGGCTTCCATTGAAGGACAGCGAGGTATGCCCCGATCCCGGCCACCTTTTCCGGCCAATTCCGGTCTCTGGGGTAAGCCCACCAATATAAATAATGTTGAAACCTGGGCCAATGTGGCCAACATTATCAGGAATGGGGCCAAGTGGTATGGCCAGTTTGGCACGGAAAAGAGTAAGGGAACCAAGGTCTTTGCCTTGACCGGGAAGGTCAAAAATACCGGTTTGGTGGAGGTTCCCATGGGAATTCCCATGCGGGAAATAATTTACGAAATCGGTGATGGCATCCTGGGAGATAAAAAGTTTAAGGCGGTTCAGATCGGGGGCCCTTCCGGTGGTTGCCTCTCGGAAGGACAGTTGGATCTGGCCGTTGATTATGAATCCTTGGGCAGTGCCGGGGCCATTATGGGTTCCGGGGGCCTGGTTGTTATGGATGAAGAAACCTGCATGGTGGATGTGGCAAAATTCTTCCTGGACTTCACCAGGGCCGAATCCTGTGGCAAGTGCACTCCTTGCCGGGAAGGAATCCAAAGGATGCGAGAAATGTTGCAGGACTTTAGTGAGGGCAAGGGTAGCCTGGAGGATCTGGATAAGCTGGAGCGTTTGGCCCAGACCATTAAGGATACAGCCCTCTGCGGCCTCGGCCAGACTGCACCCAACCCGGTTCTTACCACCCTGCGCTACTTCCGGGATGAGTATGAGGCCCATATAAGGGATAAGAGGTGCCCCGCAGGGGTCTGTCGGGCTCTCCTGACCTATTACATTGTCCCGGAACTGTGCCGGGGCTGTACAGCCTGTGCCCGGGTATGTCCCACCGGGGCCATTACCGGGAAGGTCAAGGAACCCCATGTTATTGATCCTGAGAAGTGCATTAAGTGTGGTGCCTGTATGGAGGCCTGCCGGTTTGATTCTATAATCCTGAAATAGGGATATGGAGGATGATTTAGCATGTGGAAGGGGAGGGAAGTAGTATGAAGATGGTCAACTTAACCATTGACGGTTGCCAGGTGGAAGTGCCTCTGGGGTCAACGGTGCTGGAGGCTGCCCAGAAAATAGGGATTGAGATCCCGACCCTTTGTTATGAAAAGGATCTCAGCCTTGCCACTGCCTGTCGCATGTGTGTGGTGGAAGTGGAAGGCAACAAGAAAAATTTGCCGGCCGCCTGTGCTCAGCCGGTTATGGAGGGAATGATTGTCCACACAAACACTCCCAAGGTCAGGGAAGCGCGGAGGATGATTTTGGAGCTAATGGTGGCCAACCATCCTTTGGATTGTTTGACCTGTGAGGCCAATGGGAGGTGTAAACTCCAGCAGTACTGCTATGAATATGGGGTGAAGGAATCAAGTTTTACCGGGGAGCGGCGCCGCTTTACAGTGGACGATGGCAACCCCTTTATAGAGCGGGATTTGGAGAAATGTATCCTCTGCGGCCTCTGTGTACGGGTTTGTGACGAGGTGCAGGGTGTGGCGGCCATAGACTACAGTGATCGGGGTTTTGACACTAAGGTGACGACCTTCATGGATCGGGGTCTAGCCGATTCCCCTTGTGTGTCCTGTGGCCAATGTGTTTACCTTTGTCCTGTGGGGGCATTGACGGCCAAACCCAGTAAAGGGAAGGGGCGGGACTTTGAAGTGGAAAAGGTCCCCACAACCTGTGGCTATTGCGGAGTGGGCTGCCAGTTGGCCCTCAATGTAAAGAAGGATAAGATTGTTGGTGTAACCAATTTGCCCGACAATCACAATCAGGGTTATCTCTGTGTAAAGGGCCGCTTCGGCTATGATTTTGTCGATAGCCCGGAACGTCTGACTACCCCCCTGATAAAAAGGGATGGGGAGTTTGTCGAGGCTTCTTGGGATGAGGCCCTGGATCTGGTGGCGCAAAAAATGGCTAAGGTCCGGGATGAACATGGGCCCGATGCCATTGCCGGTTTATCTTCCGCCCGCACCACCAATGAGGAGAACTATCTCTTTCAAAAATTCTTCCGGGCAGTCATCGGTACTAACAATATCGATCACTGTGCCCGCTTGTGACACTCTCCCACTGTAGCCGGTCTGGCTACTGCCTTTGGGAGTGGAGCAATGACCAATAGTATCGCGGGAATTGAAAAGGCCAATGTGATCCTGGCCATAGGGACCAATACCACTGAGGCCCACCCGGTAATTGCCATCCGGGTCCATAAGGCCCAGACCCGTCACGGGGCCAAACTCATTGTTATCGATCCCCGCAAGACGGATATGGCCCAAAGGGCTGATATCTGGCTCAGGCCCTATCCGGGTACCAATGTGGCCATCCTCAACGGCTTGCTAAATGTAATAATTACAGAGGGCCTGTTAGATGAAGATTTTATTGCCCAGCGGACGGAAAACTTTGCCGCCGTTAAGGAGGCTGTGGCCCCTTATACACCGGAAAAGGTGGAGAAGATCAGCGGTATTCCAGCCGCCGATTTGCTAGCTGCCGCCCGCCTTTATGCCCAAGCGGAACGGGGCTCTATCCTCTATACCATGGGTGTTACCCAGCATACCACTGGGACGGAAGGGGTAATGGCGGTGGCCAACCTGGCCATGGCCACAGGCAATTTGGGCAAAGAGGGAACCGGGGTCAATCCCCTGCGGGGCCAAAACAATGTCCAGGGGGCCTGTGACATGGGTGCCTTACCCGTTTTCTATACGGGTTATCAGGCGGTAACCGACCCCGCCATAAGGGAAAAATTTGCCCAGGCCTGGGGAGTTGCGGAACTACCAGACAAACCTGGCCTAAAAATCGGTGAAATAATCGAAGGGGCTGGTGATGGTACAGTACGGGCCCTCTTTGTCATGGGTGAAAACCCCATGCTCAGTGATCCCGATATAAACCATGTGGAAGCATGCCTGAAGAACCTGGATTTTTTGGTGGTTCAGGATATCTTCATGACGGAGACGGCGGAATTGGCCCATGTGGTCCTCCCGGCTGCATCCTTTGCGGAAAAGGATGGCACCTTCTCCAATACAGAACGGCGGGTGTCTCGGGTACGCAAGGCCGTCAGTCCCCGGGGACAGGCAAAGGCCGATTGGGAAATAATCACTGCCCTTTCAGCCAAGATGGGCTATGAAATGGACTATGGCCATCCGGGGGAAATAATGGCGGAAATTGCCCGTCTAACCCCCAGTTACGGTGGGATAAGCTATGAGCGCCTGGAAAAGGGCGGCCTCCAGTGGCCCTGCCCCGATGAGGAACATCCGGGTACGGAATATCTTCATGCCGGAAAGTTTGCCCGGGGCCTGGGGCTCTTCAATCCCGTTGTTTACAAGGAATCGGCCGAGGTTCCCGATGAGGAGTATCCCCTCTACCTGACCACTGGCCGGATTCTTTACCACTATCACACCGGTACCATGACCCGGAGGGTGGATGGTCTCAATGAACTTGTTCCGACGGGTTTCCTGGAAATGAACCCGGCTGATGCGGAAAAATTAGGCATTGAGGATGGGGAAGTGGTGCGGGTTACTTCGCGGCGGGGTAGTATTACACCCCGAGTGGAGATTACCGACAAGGTGGCTCCCAATGTTGTATTTATCAGTTTCCATTTCCGGGAGGCCGCAGCCAATGTCTTGACCCAAGCCGCCTATGATCCCCTGTCGGGTATTCCGGAGTACAAGGTGAGTGCGGTAAAGGTGGAAAAAATACAGTAGTAGTGCCTAGTAGGGTGCGGCGCCTTTGCCGCCGAACCCTAAGACCGTGGCCGTCCGCTGGTAACCCTATTATTACCAAGGGTCTTAATTGTAGGGGACGGCTACGGTGCCATTTTCTGCCCCCGGGTTTTTCCCTTTGACCTTCTCCTTCCAATTGCCAAGGGGGTGGCCCCGCCCAGTCATTTTTCTACCAAGGGCCGACCCGGTGGGATGGCGAAATAGTGTAGGCTGTTATGGGATCTGGGCAGGGGAGGTGCTGGATATGGCGGGGATTATCTTGGCCGGGGGAAAGGGAAAACGCCTGGGGGGAGCTGAGAAGGCCCTCCGAAAGCTGGGTGGTAAATCCCTTTTGGAGCGGGTTCTAGTGAGGATCCAACCCTTGTTTTCCCAGCTAATTTTAGTGACAAATACCCCGGAATTGTATTCATCCTTCCCCGGGAAGGTTGTCCGCGACCTTCATGCCCACAGGGGCCCCCTGGGGGGAATCGAGGCTGGCCTTTTGGCAACGGAGGATCAGATGAACTTTGTCACCGCTTGTGATATGCCCTTTTTAAATCGGGAGCTCATCTGCCAGATGCAGGCCTGGGGCCAGGGCTACGATATTGTTATTCCCCGCTTGGGTTCCTATATTGAACCCCTCCACGCCTTCTACAGCCGACGGACCCTACCCTTAATACAGGAGTTGCTCCGAACGGGAAATTATAAACTAAGCAACTTGCTTACTGCACCCCTAAAGGTGTATTATATTAATGAGGAGCAGATCCGGGAATTGGACCCGCAGGGTTTGACCTTCCTAAACATCAATACCCCGGTTGATCTGGCCAAGGCTGCTAAAATCATAGCAAAGGAAACAAATTCCAATGGAACCTATCAATACTCTTGATATTTTAAGGTGGAGAAATGGACAATGGTCTCGGGAAAAGGATATAATTATTCGGGAGCATGCCTTTAGCCTGTATTTGAATGGAAGGAAATTGAATACCATGTTGGCCACCCCTGAACATTTAGATGAATTGGCCCTGGGTTACCTTAAGGCGGAGGGTTACCTGGCCAGCGCCGCTGACCTTGAAGGCTTGGAAGTGGAGGCCAATGGAGACTGGGTAAGGGTTAATTTGCGGCCTGAGCTTCTGGCCCAGGCCCAGGAAGGCAGGCGTAAATTTCCCGGGGACAGGGATGATGGGGATTCTGTATTTTACCGCCTCCGAGATGCCCAGGGACTCAGTCCTGTTACCTCTGATTTGACCATATCCCCCGCAACCATCAGTCTTTTGGCCACGGAGCTGGAGGAATACTCGTGGCTTTTTCAAAAAACCGGTGGTGTTCATGGAGCTGCCTTGGCTGATGAAAAAGGGAAAATTACCCTTTTTCGGGAGGATATCGGCCGCCACAATGCCATTGACAAGGTGGTGGGGCGGTGCCTCCTTGAGGCACTGGACTGCCAAAACAAGATTTTTCTTACCAGTGGCCGGGTGTCCTTTGATACCATGGTTAAGACAATTAAGCTGGGTGTACCCGTGGTGCTTTCAATTTCGGCCCCCACCACAATGGCTGTGCAAATGGCCCGGCGATCACGGGTAACCCTGGTGGGTTTTGCCCGGGGAAAGCGTTTTAATGTTTACAGTGGTGAGGGGCGGCTGGGAATTTAAAAAATAAAGAGGGAATTATTGGGGATGGTACTATGGGGGCCATTCCCTTTAAAGTTGTTCTAGGCCACCGGTGATTGAGGCCCTAATCCTTGGGGGAATAATAGGGTAACCGGTCTTTTCCTTTTTAGCCAACTATTTGTACCAGTTACTGGTCCTTTCCATGCTGTCACCCCCTTTGCGGTGTTCCCCCCGGCCCGGGACGCAGGATCAGCCCAGGGGGTGGGTAATTTATAGATTTTCTGGCTTCTTCTTGGCGAAAAAGAGGGTTTCCCCCGTCTGATCCCGAATTAGCTATAGTTTGCAGTTGTTCTTTCTTAAAGGGGTGAGTACTAGTGAAAAAACTAACATTTCAGGGTGGGGTGCATCCTGTCTACCATAAGGAAATTACCCAGGATTTATCCATTACCCCACTGCCTATTCCTAAGCAGGTGACCATGATCTTGCACCAAAATATCGGGGCGCCACCGGAGCCACTGGTGGCCGTTGGCGACCATGTTAAAAGGGGTCAAAAAATAGCCGATACAAAGGCCTTTGTCTCGGCCCCCCTTCATGCCAGTATTTCCGGCAAGGTGATTGCCCTGGAAAACAGATTGTCGCCCATTGGGAAGGAAGTGCCGGCACTAATTATTGAGTCCGATGGCAAGGATACCCCTTATGAAGGGCTCAAACCATATCCCGACCTAGGGGACATGGATGCCGCTGCTATACGTAAGGCCATGCGGGAGGGCGGCCTGGTGGGCATGGGTGGGGCTATGTTTCCCAGTCATGTGAAGGTTGCCGTGCCGGAGGGCAAAAGTATTGAAACGGTCATTATCAATGGTTCCGAATGTGAGGGCTATCTGACCTGTGATCATCGGCTTATGCTGGAATGGACGGATGATGTCATTTATGGCATTAGGGCCCTCCTCAAGGCTGCCGGGGCCCAAAGGGCCTATATTGGGGTGGAGGCCAATAAGCCCGATGCCATTGAAAAATTACGGGAAAAACTTGCTCTCCTGGACAGTGGGGAGGAGATTGAGGTTAAAACCCTGGCCATAAAATATCCCCAGGGTGCGGAAAAACAACTTTTGAAAACCCTTACGGGCAGAGAAGTTCCCTCGGGCGGGCTGCCCATTGATGTGGGCTGCCTGGTGCAAAATGTGGGGACGGTGGCGACATTGGCCCGTTATTTAAGGACCGGTATGCCCCTGGTGGAACGGGTGGTGACAGTAAGCGGTTCTGCAGTGAAAAACCCCGGTAATTTCCTGGTTAGAATAGGAACATCCTTTTCCTATCTGCTGGAGCATTGTGGCATTATGGGTGAGCCCAAAAAATTGATATCCGGTGGTCCCCTCATGGGGGTTGCCCAAATAACTGCTGAGGTTCCAGTACTTAAGGGGACTTCTGGGATCTTGTTGTTTGATGCCTCAGATGTGCCGGCGGGTAATGCCAGGCCCTGTGTGCGCTGTGGTAAGTGTGTGGACGTTTGTCCTGTATACCTTCTACCCCTTTATCTCATGGACTACACCCTCAAGGGTATGCTAAACAGAGCTAAGGAATATCATATTTTGGATTGCATTGAATGTGGTTCTTGTAGTTATATTTGTCCCAGCCGCCGACCCCTGGTACAGACAATTCGCCTGGGGAAGGCAGATGTTCTTGCTAGACAAAGAAAAAACAATAATGGATAGGGGGTGCGGATAAAATGAAGAAATTGACTAATTTGGTTGTCACCTCTTCACCTCATCTTCGTTCCGGTGCCGATGTGGAAAAAATGATGTGGCATGTTAACTTGGCATTACTACCGGCTGTACTGCTTGGTGTATACTATTTTGGCCTGCGGGCCCTGGCAATCATTCTTTTGGCAATCACGGCGGCGGTGGCAACGGAGGGGATTATTCAAAAGGTGACGGGGGGAGATGTTTTTATTAGTGACGGCAGTGCTGTTGTCACCGGGCTTTTATTGGGGTTGAACCTGCCTGTAAATGTTCCCCTATGGCTTCCGGTGGTTGGTTCGGTCTTTGCCATTGCAGTGGTAAAGGAGGCCTTTGGTGGTTTGGGCAATAATTTTATGAACCCTGCCTTGGCGGCCCGGGCGGTATTACTGGCTGCCTGGCCGGTGCATATGACCGCCTATGCCTTGCCCTTTATCGATGGGATTACCCATGCCACCCCCTTGGCAGTGCTGGATGGTACGGCCCAAGGAACCCTGCCGGGTTATTTGGATTTATTCATCGGTAATGTGGGGGGAGTTATTGGTGAAACCTCGGCCTTGGCCCTTTTGGCAGGGGGTCTCTACCTTCTAATTAAGGATGTTATTGATTGGCAAATTCCCCTGGGTTTTTTGGGCAGTGTTTTTCTTCTCACCTATATCTTTGGGGGAGAGGGCCTTTTTAATGGGGATCCCCTCTACCATCTTTTGGCTGGGGGATTGATGTTGGGAGCCTTTTACATGGCAACGGATTATGTGACATCACCGGTGACCAGAAGGGGAAGATTAATTATGGGTATCGGTGCTGGCACCATTACTGTTCTAATTCGCCTTTGGGGGGGTTACCCCGAGGGGGTTACCTTCGGCATCTTGTTGATGAACATTGTTACTCCCCTCATAGACCGTTATACGATTCCCAGGGTTTACGGTACAGAGGGGAAAAAGGGCCTGCGGAGGTGAAAAAAGAGAATG
>JAAYSG010000006.1 GCA_012518435.1 Bacillota bacterium | reverse complement strand
AAAGGTATAGGCCATGCCGCCGCCGATGAGGAGGGTGTCCACCAAGGAAAGAAGATTAATAATCACCCCTATTTTATCCGATACCTTTGCCCCACCCAAGATGGCCACAAAGGGCCGTTCTGGTTCCCTCAAGGCCCGGTCCAACATTGTTATCTCCTTTTCCAACTGCAGGCCGGCCACCGCCGGCAGGTAAGCAGCCACCCCCGCCGTTGAGGCGTGGGCCCGGTGGGATGTCCCAAAGGCATTGTTAACATAAATATCGCCCAAGTGGGAAAGGGAACGGGCAAATTGGGGATCATTGGCCTCCTCCCCCGGGTTAAAGCGGACATTTTCCAGAAGAAGGATTTCCCCCGATTTTAGCCCGGCCACCGCCCTTTCCACCTCCGGACCCAGGCATTCATCCACCTTGGCCACCCTTTGCCCCAGAAGGTGGCTCAAATGACAGGCCACCCCATCCAGGCGCAATTCCTCCACCACTTTGCCCTTGGGGCGCCCCATGTGGGAGAGGAGGATTATCCTGGCCCCCTGTTCCTGGAGATACCTAATGGTGGGTAAGGCACCCTTAATACGGCTATCATCGGTCACAGTCCCATCCTCAGCCCGGGGGACATCAAAGTCAACCCGGACCAACACCCTTTTACCCCGGACATCAATATCCCTAACGGTCCTTTTCATTTTCATACCCCCACTTGGTGTTCTAGGAGGTGACACCACCCTTTTTTACCTCAAAAACCAATATTTGCATTCTAGGTTAATTATAAACCCTGTTCACCCAAAAAAGCAACTAGATCACCACAGCGAGCTGCATAGGCCCATTCATTATCATACCAAGAAACCACCTTAACCATATTCCCCGCCAGTACCATGGTCAGGGGGGCATCAATAATGGAAGAATGGGGATTACCTAGGAAATCGCTGGACACCAGCTCCTGTTTTACCACAGTCAGGATACCCTTCAACCTTCCCGCTGCTGCCTCCTCCAAAGCGGCAATAACCGTCCCCGCCTCCACCTCCTCTTCCACCTGGGCCACCAGATCCACAACCGAGACCGTCGGGGTGGGGACCCGCAGGGCAAAGCCGTTCAACTTCCCCGCCAACTCCGGCAGTACCAGTCCCACCGCCTTGGCAGCCCCGGTGGTTGTGGGGATAATATTTTCCGCCGCAGCCCGGGCCCGCCGCATATCCTTTTTGTGGACGGCATCCAGGGTCACCTGGTCGTTAGTGTAGGAGTGGACGGTGGTCATCAGGCCCCGAATGATGCCGAAGTTTTCGTGCAGGACCTTGGCCAAGGTGGCCAGACAGTTGGTAGTGCAGGAGGCGTTGGAAATAATATGGTGTTCCCCCGGCTTATATTCCTCCTCATTGACACCCAGAACAATGGTAAGATCCTCATTCTTGCCCGGGGCAGAGATAATAACCTTCTTGGCCCCGGCCGCCAAATGCCTGCTGGCCTCTTCCCTGGCGGTAAAAATTCCCGTCGCCTCCAGCACCACATCCACCCCCAGCTCTTGCCAGGGATAGGCAAAATCCCCCTTACTTAGGTACTTAATTTTCCTCCCCGCCACCACCATAACCCCTTCTTGGACTTCCACCTGGGCATCCAAAACCCCATAAACAGTATCGTACTTTAAAAGGTGGGCAAGCATGCGGATGTCTCCCAAATCGTTAATGGCCACAACTTCTATTTCCGGATGATACGCCAAAAGGCTACGCACAAAGGAACGCCCGATCCTGCCAAATCCATTGACTGCCACTCTTATTGCCATAATTGTTGTGTCCCTCCTTAGGCAAGATGCCTTATTTTTGTTTGCCAACCCAGAAGTAAGGGCCCTGACCAAGATAACAAATAATAGCCGCGGGGGGTACCTCCCATCCTCAACTGCCCCAGCCGGGGCACAAAGGCAAAGGAAAATGCCAGTAGCCGCCAAAGCTAAAAGGGAGGCTAAAAATAGCCTCCCTCATATTGGTATACTTATTCTATTGGGAAAGAATTTATTGTAGCCGGTGAAGCTCATTGGTCCAGTTGGGGGAAATTAATATTTATTATTCATAACGCCGCCGGCAGGTTGAGGGCAAAATTCCCATATCCTGGCGGTACTTGGCCACCGTCCGCCGCGAAATCAGTATTCCCTTCCGGCGCAAAATATCAGTGAGTTTCTGGTCGCTGTAAGGCCTGGCCTTCTCCTCAGCTGCAATAAGCTCCCGCAACATCTCCTTAATGCTTTCCGAGGAGGTTGTGGAACCACGGGCGTTTTCCACACCACTGGCAAAGAAAAAACGGAAGGGAAATAGGCCCCGGGGTGTCTGCATATACTTGTTGCTACTGGCCCTACTCACCGTGGATTCATGGACCCCAACGGCATCGGCCACCTCCCTCAAGGTCAGGGGCCTGAGGAAGCCGACACCCCGGTCAAAGAAATCCCGCTGGAAGTCCAGTAGGGCCTCCACAATCTTATAAACTGTCATTCGCCTCTGTTCAATACTTTTAATGAGCCAGCGGGCCGAATTGAGCTTGGATTCTATGTAGGTCCGGGCCTTATCCTCCGCCCTATGATTCCTGAGAATTTGACGATAATGGGGATTTATGGTGAGACGGGGTGAGGTGCTATCGTTGACAACAATAACATAATCATCTCCCACCTTTTCCACTGCCACATCGGGAACAATATAATTCCCCCCCCGGGCCGATCCGTATCCCCGCCCCGGCTTGGGATCCAGGGTGCGGATAAAATCAGCGGCCGCTTGAATTTCCTGCACTGTAACACCCAACTGGGTAGCCACCCGGGACAAGCCCCCCTGGGCCAGATCCGGAAGGTGCTCCCTTATAATCTGTATTAAAAGCGGGTCTTCAACACCCAGGGCCCTCAGCTGGAGAAGCAGACATTCCTCCAGATTCTGGGCCCCCACACCCGGAGGATCCAGGGTTTTTATTAGGTCTAAAACCCTAGCCACCTCCCCAGTGGGAACCCCCCGGAGGCGGGCAATTTCCGCCATGGAACAGGTGAGGTAGCCATACTCATCCAGGTTTCCCAGGATAAATTCCCCCAGCCGCCGCCGGGGGCCCTCCCCAACTAGGAGATGAAACTGCCACAACAAATGCTCATAAAGGCTAGGCTCCTGGGAACAGTAATGCTCAAAGGAATGCTGGGAAGGTTTTCGGCAAACACCACCGGCCCCGCCCAGGTATCCCAGGTCACTGCTGTCAGCAAAGTATTCCTGCCAATCTATATCATAGGATTCTTCCTCCTCCAGATCCTCCATCCCGTCGGTGGGGGAGTCAGTTTCCAGCTCCAAAAGGGGATTTTCCAAAAGCTCCTGGTCCAGATACTCCGCCAGTTCCAGGGCAGAAAGTTGTAAGACCATAATAGCCTGCCTGAGTTGGGGTGTCATGACCAATTTCTGAGTTTGCTCAATATTAAGGTGAAATGCCATCTGCATTGTTTGTGCCCTCCCAAGGGGATTATAGAGGCCTTTGACAACACACAATGTACCCGTGAAGATGTTACTTTACTTCTTATTTCTACAATATAAGAGCAAAACCCTGCCGGAAATGACCCCCTATTTTTAATAATATGCCAAGGGCAAGAAAAATTCCCCTGATCCTACTCCGGGCACAAGAAAAAAAGGACACCTTTTCAGGCGTCCACCCTTCCTTTACATCCAACCGGCTACAATACAAGGCTTGGAAAAAGATTTCCTTTACCTTCCCTCACCAACTGTCCGCTGCACCTCTAGGCGCATAAAGCTTCCCACGGGCTTATAGACAACCACCGTCAGGCAGGAATTCAATGTTGCCTTAAGTAGATTAAAGGGTACAATAATGGGAAAAATCATTGCCCTCACCGCTTCCACCGGTACATTCATAAACTTGGTGGTAAAAAAGAGGTTTAAGGGTATCATCACTGTTGTCATACACAGGGAGCTGACAATTAGGGCCATTAGGGCACCACCAAAGTTATGGAAGCGCTGATAAATGGAGCCCGCCACCACCACCATTGTACCCGTCGCAACAAAGTGCATTATGGCCCCTATCCAACCACTGCCGGCACTAACTGTCAGGGCCTGGACCAGGGAAACCGCCAAAGTTACAAGTAAACCGGCACCGGGACCAAACAAAAATGCAGCAATTAGGGCCGGCACATCCCCCGGTTCATATTCCAAAAAAGGTGCGGCAGGGATAAGGGGAAACCGAACCATAAACATTAGGATAATTGATAGGGCGGATAAAACCGCCAGCCTTGATAATTTTTTGGTTCCATCCTTCATTTTACATCCTCCCATTACAATAAAAATTCCCCAGTGGTAAAACCCCGGGGGATAAAAAATACATAAAGCACAACCTCCTTCCATCCAGACTTTCACTGTCGGCCCCGGAATTGCACCGGGTCAACCAACCTTCCCTGATTGGTTCGCGGGCTTACCCTTAAGGGATCACCGCCGGTGGGGAATTACGCCCCGCCCCGAAGGTTTTACTAGGTTTTTATTTGCAAGTCAATTGTATCATAGACCATTTCCGGCCGCAAGGAAAACTATGTCCCGCCCCTAACCTATTCCCCATTTTCATCCCGGAGGCCATCGGCCAAAACCTCCAGGCGGCGGAGGCGATGGTTTACCCCGGACTTGCCCAACTTGGGTGTCAGTTGCTGTCCCAATTCCCGCAGGCTCATGTGGGGATGCTGCAGCCGGGCCCGGGCCACCTCCCGTAGCCCCACAGGCAGGGCAGAAAGCCCCAAGGTATCTTGTAAATAGCGGATTTTTTTCACCTGCCGCAGGGAGGCCTCCACAGTTTTATCCAAATTGGCAGTCTCACAATTAACCAGCCGATTGATATTATTGCGGACATCCTTATAGACCCGAATGTTTTCCAACTTCAACAGGGCCCGGTGGGCACCGATGACATTGAGAAAGCCCACTATCTGTTCCGCTTCCTTTAAATAAACCACCAACTTACCTTTCCGTTCTATTACCTTGGCCCTTAGGTCGTAGTGGGCCATAACCGCCACAAGATCCGCCGCTGTCTCCCGGTTGGGAGCCACAATTTCCAGGTGGTAACCCCTAGCGGGGTTACTGATGGAGCCACCGGCCAAAAAAGCACCCCTCAGGTAGGCCCGCCGGCAACAACCCTGGGCAATTATTTGGGAAAGGGGAAGGGAGCCTTCCCCAAGGCCCAACTCCCGCAGGAAGCCATCTAAACCCGGTTGGGGAGAAAGCCGAACCAAATAGGTATTTGCCCTACGAAAACGGGACCCTTTTTTTACCTTGACCTCGGGCTTCAAGGGGGACCCCTTTTTAAAAAGGGAGAAGACCTTGCGGGCTGCAGCGGCATTCTCTGTGGTAAAGAAAAGTCCCGGGGATCCGTGCTCCCCCGCCGTGTTTACAGATAAGAGCCCCAAGAGTTCAGCCCGCTGGCAACACCACTTTTCCTTCATTACTCGGGCTGCTTCATTCTTTACCCGGGTGGAAAAATACACTTTCTCCTTCACCACCTTATAGCCAAAAGGCCTTTGCCCCATTATAACACAAGGGAAAATGTTGCGGGGTATTCCCGGCTCCATTTATTTCGCTTTCATTTTCGCCGCCTCCCCTAGGCGGGACATATACTTCTTCCAAACTAGTTTCATAATGGCACTGGACAGGTGGGCAGAATCATGGCGAACGGCGTCCTGCTGAGAAATAAAATTGCCCGGGATAACCTGCACACCCTTTTGCCGCAACCCCTCCAGATCGGCAAGGACCGGATAGGCCCCCTCACTTTGGTAACAGTCAAGGAGATGGCGGGGGACCTCCTCGGTATTGACAATGACATAGTCTATATATTCCGCCTTAAGGTAGTCCTCCAAGGCGACTAGATGATCAAGGGCCGTATAGCCATCGGTTTCACCCCATTGGGTCATAACATTGCAGACGAAAATACACAGGGCGGGGGAGCTTTGGATGGCCGCCGTCAGCTCATCCACCAAGAGGTTGGGAATGATGCTGGTATAAAGGCTACCTGGGCCTAAAATAATTGCATCGGCCTTCATAATTGCTTCCACAGCCTGGGGTAAAGGCCGGGGGGCCGCCGGATGAAGGGAGAGGTGCTGAATCCTTTCCCCCCGGGAACTGATGGCCTCCTCCCCCTCGACAATTTCCCCCGAAGCCAACTTGGCCCGCAAGGTCACATTTTCCAAGGTGGAGGGCATAACCTGCCCCCGTACCGCCAGTACACGGCTTACCTGGTGGACAGCCCCGGAAAAATCACCCAGTATCTCTGTCATCCCCGCCAGGAAGAGGTTACCCAAGTTGTGCCCCGCCAGCCCTTCCCCCGTCTGAAAACGATGTTGAAAAAGGCTCTCCATGAGGGGTTCCGTATCGGCCAAGGCCACCAGGCAGTCCCTAATATCCCCCGGGGGTAAAATTCCCAGTTCTTCCCGCAGCCGCCCGGAACTGCCCCCGGTATCAGTCACCGTGACAATGGCCGTTATATTCCCCGAATACTCCTTCAGGCCCCGGAGAAGGACACTGAGGCCGGTACCACCGCCAATGGCAACAATTTTGGGCCCCTTTTCCAACTGCCGTTGCCGGTAAATAACATCCACTACCCGGTCTTCCTCCTCCGGGAGAAAGACACTGAGGATGGACCGCACTGCCCGCCATAATCCCAACCCAGATAGAATGAGGCCGGAAAGGAGAAGGAGGATCCCCCAGGACAATGAAGGAGGGGGTATCGGTATGGGAATCACCATGGCCAAGCCGCAGCTTCCCAAAAACACCCCCCCAAGGAACAGGAAGAACCAACGTTTTATTTTTAGCCCCGGATACAGCCATTTAAATATTGCTTTCATGTATCCACCACCTCTGCCCGCTGGATATCCCGATGCTCCGCCACAACCGGCCCGTGCCTTTGCCCCAACAGCCGGACCAGCTCCTGGGCAACGGCAACGGAACGATGGCGACCCCCGGTACAACCAATCCCCACCAAAAGATGGCTCTTGCCCTCCTTACGGTAGTGGGGAAGCAAAAAGAGCAAAAGCTGGGTAACCTTATTTAAAAATTCCTTGGCGGCGGACCACTTCAATACATAATTTTTCACTTCATCCTCTTGCCCAGAATGGGAGCGCAGGTCATCAATATAATAGGGATTGGGCAAAAAGCGAACATCAAAAATCAGATCTATGTCCAGGGGCAGTCCATACTTGTAGCCAAAGGAGACAACGGTGACGGGTAATTCATCGCCGGCAATCTCGTGGGCAAAGACCCTCCTCAGCTCATCCTTGAGCTGTCCCGGAGAAAAGCTACTGGTATCTATAATATGATGGGCCCGGGCCTTTAATTCCTCCAGCCGCTGCCGTTCCAGCCTAATGCTATCCAGGACCAAGCCCTTGGTGGTCAAGGGGTGGCGCCGGCGGGTTTCCTTAAACCTACGCACCAGGGTCTCATCCGAAGCATCCAGAAAAACAATGCGGTAATCATGCCCAGCCCTTTCCAAGTCCCTTAGGGCGGTAAAGAGGTGGCCAAAAAAGTCACCCCCCCGGATGTCCACCACCAAGGCCACCCGGTGCAGTTGTCCCCGGGCCTGGGTGCAGAGTTGGGCAAATTTGGGTATAAGGGTGGGGGGGAGATTGTCCACACAATAAAAGCCCATGTCCTCCAGAAAATGAGCAGTCTGGGTTTTTCCTGCCCCGGAAAGACCAGTAATAATTACGAACAACCTTTCACCCTTCTTGGCCGTTTTTACCACTGTAATCAGCCCCTATTCCTCACCTAATTTCCTTTCAACCCTCCCCCAAGGACCTGCCGGCATGTTCCCGGAGGCGCCGTTTCCGCCCCTCAAGATAATCCTTTACCCTTTCCACCTTAGTATTAAGAATTAGTTCCTCCGGCACCTTGGCTGCCAACAAAATTTCTTGGGCCAACTGGCATTCTCCCACATCATAGGATATATGGCAGTCGCTATTGACGGTGATCATAACCCCCAAGCGCACCGCCCAGCGGGCAATTTCCAAGCAGTTTTCATAGCTGCCCTGACGTACCCGAAAGGAACTGTTGTTGATCTCCACAAGTTTTCCCAACCTCTTTGTCGCCCGTACCAATTTCTCCGCATCGATTTGATACCTGGGGTTGCCCGGGTGGCTGATGACATCGACATGGGGATTTTCCAGGGCCTTGATCATAAGCCGTGTATTTTCCTCCACAGAGGCCTGGGGTTCAAGGCATTCAGAATGAAAACCCGCCAGGACAAATTCCAAACCATTGAGGAGTCTTTCGGAAAGGTCCAAGGTCCCCTCCTCCAGTATGTTGGCCTCAACACCCCGGATTATTTCCACCCCCTCCACCTGGCGGGGGATAATCCGCATATTGGCAAAATAAATGGGGCAGGGCCCCCCCGGCATGGCTGGGCCATGATCAGTAATGGCCAAGAGTTTGAGGCCCTTTCCCTTGGCCTCCCGGGCAACTTCCTGCAAAGTGCTGTAGGCATGGCCACTAACCACTGTATGCACATGTAGATCCGCTTGTAGATTAATTTTGTTCAACCTCCCACCTCTATTATATACCTTTTTGTCAATTGTCTCCCAAAATAAATTTCTCTAAGGCAGTGACCAAACCACCCTCCTGGATACTAGCCGTCACCCAATCGGCCTCTTTTTGCACCTTTGCCGGAGCATTACCCATGGCCACCCCCAATCCCGCCGCCTGCAGCATTTCCACATCATTGTCGGCATCCCCCACGGCCATCATTTCCGCAAGTTCAATCCCATAGTGTTCCCCCAAGACCCGCAGCCCCTCCGCCTTGGATACGGCCGGATGGTGAATTTCCACAAAGATGGGGCGGGAGCGGGTCAAATATAGATCCCGGGCCAACCTTTCCCGTAAAACATCCGTATACTTATCCAGCTCCTCTGGGGTAGCGGCAATAATAAATTTTGTCGGCTCCCGCACAAGGAATTTTTCCAGATCGCCAATGGCCCGGGTACTAATTCCGGCAATATCCTCATAAATTTGGCTCCAGCCATTGTATTCCTCCACATAGCACTCATCATCCAAATAGACATTTAACTGCAAATTCATTTCCCGGCACAGCCCTATCACCCTCCGGGCCAAATGTAAGGGTACAGTCCGGTGATGATAAATCTCCCCCGAAGCAGGATCCTTAACAAGGGCACCGTTGTATGTGATGAGGGGGGCGCAAATGCCCACTTCCCGGGCAAAGGGAAGGGCAGATCTAAACATGCGCCCGGTGGCCAGGGTAACCCTAACCCCTTGTTTTACACACTGTTGGAGGGCCCGACGGGTAGCGGGCTCCACCAGGAGATCCGCATCCACCAGGGTACCGTCGATATCCACTGCCACCAACTTATAAGCCACTTCATCCTCTCCTTAGCTAAAATTAATTCCAGTCCAGTTCCCTGCTATTTCAGCCGAAGACATGCCCCATCTTCCATTACTCCGCCAGCCTCCAGATTAAATAAAAAAAACCTTCTACTCAGACATATTTTGACATACTCCTTCACCTAAAGCAAGGGGCAGCGGTGTCTAAAGGCAACTAGAAGGCCATCAGGGGCGTTTTCGCAAGCAGGGGGGGAGGAAGCGGACCAGGAGGCCCAAGGGCAGGGCGCCGAAAAATAGGAGCAAAAATAAATAAGTGAAGGCCCCGGCCAAAACAGCCAGGGGGACAGCCGTGCTCCTTCTGGCCAGAATAAAGAAAAAATGGGCATAGGCCAGTCGGACAACCATGGCCATCCCCAGGGAGGCCGCCAAGGGCCGCAGAATAAATTCCCTTATTCCCAGGCCGATGCCGGTAAGGCGATGGACCGCCCGAAGGTTAAAGAGGGCCGCCACCGTAAAGCCGAGCCCAGTTCCCAGGGCAGCCCCCCTGATATTTAGGGCCGGAATAATTGTCAAATAGTAATTTAAAAGGGCATTGCAGCAGGCCCCAAGCAAAACACTTTGCAGTGGGAGGCGGGCCCGCCCCAGCCCCTGTAAAATTGCGGCGGTAGTTTGCTGTAAGCTGAGGAAAAAGGAGCCGAAGGCCAAGAAGGTTAAGGGAATCCCCGCCGCCGGCGTCCCAAAGAGGAGGTCACATATCTCAGTGGGCAAAAGGTAAAGCCCAACCGTTGCTGGCAAACCCACCAAAACCGTCAAGTGCAGGGCCTCCCTCACCCTTTGGGCTATCAGTTCCCCCTGCCTGAGGGAGGCAGCCTCGGCAATGGCCGGCATGAGGCTGTAGGCAAAGGCAGCGGTAATAACCGTTGGAAAGGCCATGAGGCTGACGGCCATTCCAGTCAGCTGGCCATACAAGGCCGTCGCCTGCCCCACGGTAAAGCCCACGGCCTGGAGGCGAAGGGGCACAATGGCTGCATCCACCGTTTCCATAACCGGTAAAATAAAGGCCCCACAGGTAATGGGCAGAGCAAAACGAAGAATATCCCCCAGAATTTCCAGCCCACCTTTGATTTGGTACTCCTTGGTGTCCCGGGGCCGGGGGGTACGCAGATAAATTATTCCCAAGATGGCCACTCCGGCCAGGGCCCCCGTTGCAGCACCAAAGGTGGCACCGGCGGCGGCGAACTCCAAGCCAAAGGGCAGGAGAACAAAGGCCAAACCCAACATGGTGGCAACCCGGACCAACTGTTCAATTATTTGGCTGGCTGCAATGGCCTTCATCCGCTGTAAACCCTGAAAATGGCTGCGGAGGGCAATTAAAATTGAGATGAAAAACACCGCCGGGGCCATGGCCCGCAAGGGGTAGAGGGCCCTGGGGTCCCCCAAAAGATGCTGGGCAAAAAAAGGGGCCAGGCAGTAAAATGCTAGGGAAAGGGTGGAGCCCATCACCAGTAAAAGCCTTAGGGTAACCCGGAAAACTTGCCGGGCCGCACCGTATCTCCCCCGGGCCACTTCCTCGGCGCTCAGCTTGGCGGCGGCCAGGGGAATACCCGAAACCAAGACCACAAAGGCAATATTAAAGAAGGGATAGGCCATTTGATAAAGACCAATTCCTTCGGCCCCCAATAAGTAGCTGAGGGGCACCCGGTAGAGGGCCCCCATCATCTTGCTCAACAGGCCAGCAGCGGCCAAGGCAAAAGCACCCCGCATAAAGGACACCAACATCCACCCCTTTAATAAGGAAGGACCTTTGGGCCACCCCCAAGGGAATCCATCCTTAATACATACGCCCCTAACATTGCTATTATGATTTGGTGGGGAAATTGCGCCAATTGACATCACTTTTGAAGAGTGTTATTCTTGCTAAATGGGGGATTATACTATTTTAGACTTTTTTTATGAGGGGTAGTGATTTACATGGTCCAGTCCACCTCCACCGACCGAAGGTTTGAAAAAATGACCCGGGAACCCGTTGAGGGACTCATCTGCTCCCTGGCAGTCCCTACCATAATAAGCATGCTTATTACTTCCATCTACAACATGGCCGACACCTTCTTTGTCAGTAGAATCAGCACCAGTGCCTCCGGTGCGGTGGGTGTCGCCTTTTCCCTCATGGCCATCATCCAGGCCATTGGCTTTACCTTTGGCACAGGGGCGGGGAATTATATTTCCCGCCTCCTGGGGCAAAAGGATAGGTCCACCGCCGCAAAGGTGGCGGCCACAGGATTCTTTTCCGTTTTTGGGCTGGGGGTTTTGCTTTCCCTACTGGGGTTGACCAACCTTAATGCCCTAACCTATGCCCTGGGTTCTACAAAAACCATCGCCCCCTATGCCAAAGATTACCTCCGTTTTATCCTCATTGGGGCCCCCTATATGGCTTCATCCCTAACATTAAACAACCTGTTACGCTACCAGGGCAGTGCCTATTATGCCATGCTGGGCATTGGCTTTGGGGGAGTCCTCAACATTATCCTTGACCCCATTTTTATTTTCGTCCTTGATATGGGCATTGGCGGTGCAGCCCTGGCCACCATTATAAGTCAATTCATCAGCTTTATAATCCTTCTGCGCAATTGCAGTGTGGGGGGCAATATTCGGATTCAGTTTAAAAACTTTAGCCCCTGCTGGGCAATTTACAAGGAAATTTTCCGCGGTGGCCTCCCTTCCTTTTACCGGCAGGCATTGGCCAGCACTGCCATGATCAACCTCAACTTCGCCGCCGGGGCCTTTGGTGATGCGGCCGTAGCCGCCATGTCCATTGTGGCCCGGGTATCCCAATTTGCCGTTTCGGCAGTACTTGGCTTTGGCCAGGGTTTTCAACCGGTTTGCTGTTTTAACTATGGGGCCCAGCAATATAAGCGGGTGCTCAAGGCCTTTTGGTTCACCGTAAAAACAGCGGCCCTTGTTTTACTGGCCATTGCCACCGGGGGCCTTGTCTTTGCCCCCAAAATCATTGCCCTCTTCCGCAGGGAAGACATGGCTGTAATTATCACCGGTTCCCAAGCCCTCAGATACCAGGCCCTGGCCTTAACACTCTCGGCCTTCATCATCCCCGCCAACATGCTCCTCCAGACCATCGGCAAGGGCCTCAGGGCATCATTGGTGGCCATATCCCGCCAGGGGCTTTTCTTTATACCCGCCATCCTTTATTTACCCCGCCGCTTTGGCCTTTTGGGAGTACAAATTAGCCAACCCCTGGCAGATGTTCTCACCTTCTTTGTTGCCGTGTTGATGGTCTGGGGTGTCTTGCAGGAGCTAAAGGCCAAGCAAAAAAGGGTGGAAGGTTATACCGTCTGCCAGGAGCAAGTCCCAAGGGCAACATTCTGTAAAAGGTGAGCATAGAGGTTATTCTGGGGAAAAACTAAGGGGAGGACTAGAACATGCACATAAGGGAAATAAAAGGGGTACCCCCTTCAATCGATCAATGGTTAAAAGAGGCAAAATCCAAGCAGGATGCCGGCAAAGAGGGGATGTTCCTGCTACACAATGGTGTCGTGCGGCAAACGCCCCGACAAAGGGTGCGCCAGGGTATTGACAATGGTTCAAGGGTAATAGGGATGGAGTTTAGCTCCGATGCGGCTAAGGTTGAGGCGGCAATTGCCGCAACAAAGAAGATGAAAGGAATCTTTCATGTTAGGGTCTGGTTAAATGAGGGGCTCCTTAAACCGGGGGATGATATAATGTATGTGCTAGTTGGCGGCGATATTAGGCCCCATGTTTTTGCGGCTTTGGAATTCTTAATTGGAAGAATTAAAAATGAATGTGTCACCGAAGTCGAGCACCTTGAATTCTAACAGCTATTTCCCAGCCTCCACCACCCCATTTTTTTCCCACCCCCTGGCCCCATTCCAGAATTTTACCAGGGGGAATAATAATATTTTAATTGGGGCAAAATTGGGATGGAGGTGAGAAAATGAGTACAACTACCAACGCTCTTTTGTTCAAGTTTCTGATGACCCTACTTGTAACGGGAATTGCCTTTGGAATTATTGGTGGAAATGATTTTAAATGGGTACTACTTGTGGCTGTATTGGGAACTGTAATAGATTACCTGGCCGGTGACCTCCTCATCCTGCCCAAGGTGGGGAGCCTTATGGGTGCCGTAATCAATGGTGTCTTGGCCGCTGTAATAGCCCTGGCGGTGGCCATGGCAGTTCCCGCCTTTACCACCACAACCTTTACTGTGCTAGTCTTTGCAGTTTTAGTCGCCGTGGGTGAATACTTTTTCCACCGCTACCTCTTAAGGGCGGAGAAGGTTGAGCCTTGATATGTCGCCATACCACAGACTAGGGCAGGAAAATAGTCCTTTTAGCTAATTTTAGACCTGCCACTGTTACAGGCAAAAATAAGCGACAAAACAAGGAGGAGATGGAAGCCCATTTTAAGCAAATGCCCATCTCCTCCTTCCCAATAGCAATTTTCCCAACCACTTACCCAACTATCTTGGTAAATATTCCTTGATCTCCTCCACAGTTGGGATCCTACCCATGGTCTTAACATCCCCATCTATTACCAGGGCGGGGGTCCTCAACACCCCGTAGGAAGTAATTTCCTTCAGGGCAGTGACTTTTTCCACCAATGCTGCAAGGCCCAGTTCCTCCACCGCCTTTTTTGCATTGTCCTCCAATAACCTGCAATTATTACACCCCGCACCCAAAATTTTAATGATCATATTTCTAACACCTCCCCAATTGATATCCCAATTCCCATTAGCAGATCGCCCCAAATAAGGAACCGGCCATTGTGGCCATTGTAATTACCAGGGTTACAAAAACAACTGTCTTTTTAGTGCCCAAAACGCTCCCGATGGCCAGCATACTGGGCAGGGACAAGGCCGGGCCAGCAAGTAGAAATGCCAGGGCTGGCCCCTTGCCCATTCCCGCCCCCAACAAGCCCTGCAGTATGGGAACCTCGGTCAAGGTGGCAAAGTACATAAATGCTCCGACAATAGAGGCAAAGAAATTAGCCCTCAGTGAGTTGCCACCCACAAGGGAACTGACCCAGTGGGAGGAAATTATACCCCCATGGCCGGGACGTCCCAGGAGAAAACCCGCAAGCAAAACACCCGCAAATAATAAGGGGGTAATTTTAGTGGCAAATCCCCATGTTTCCAAATACCATTGCTTGCGTTCCTCTTTTTTATACCACCGGGATAAGGAGAATAGAAGGAGAAGGGAAAATATGCCCGTTAGGATCCATTTTCCTCGATAAACCGCAGCCCATATAGCCACCGTATCCATTGGCTTTGCCCAGTTGGCAAATACCAGCACCCCCATCATGGATAGAAATAAAACAATGTCCTGCCAAAGGGGCCTACTCTTTTCAACGGAAAAATCAAAGATCCCGGTGTCATTTTCACCGCGCTCTTTTTCTTCCCGCCAAAATAGAAGATGCATCATCAAACCTAGAACAATACTAAACAAGACTGCCCCCACAGCCCGGGCAATCCCCAGTTCCGGGCCCAATACCCGGGCCGTAATTACAATGGCCATAATATTAATGGCCGGGCCGGAATACAAAAATGCTGTGGCGGGTCCCAGGCCCGCCCCGCGCATGTAAATACCCGAAAACAAGGGGAGCACAGTACAGGAACATACGGCCAAAATAGTTCCCGCTATGGATGCTACAGAATAAGAAACCCATCTTTTGGCCTTGGCCCCCAAATACTTAAGTACAGCATCCTGGGAAATAAAAACCGATATAGCCCCCGCAATGAAAAAGGCGGGCAGGAGGCAGAGGAGCACATGCTCCCGTGCATATTCATGCAGCATGGCCAAGGACTCGATGAGGGCCCCCTGCACATCTGGATCGCCAATGGGAATAAAGTAGGCTCCTAAAAACACCGCCAGAATAAGTAAAAACCTCTTTCCATCTTCCACTGCCATAGTATTTCACTCCTTTGGAGCACATGATATAAGGTATTTTTCCACCTCCCGGCTTTGTGTCAAATCCCTCCTTAATACCTGATAATCCTTGCCATTGGCAACAATACTTGCCAAAATACCCTTAAATAATTCATCTTGAATATTCAAGGTGTAAAAGACATATTGCTCCCTTTTCTCATCCTTAACAAGACCCATGTTTCTGAGTTTGGCCAGGTGTTTTGACACATTCGGTTGGGCTATATCCAAAACCCCACACAACTGGCAAACACATAACTCCTGGTGATACAGTAAAACCAGTATTCTTAAACGGGTTTCGTCTGCCAATAGTTTGAAATAACCTGTTAACTTGTCCAAGCCCATCACACCCCCAGAAATAATGTAAACAGCCATTTGTTCGATACTCCCATATGCCCATATGCCCATATGGGCATATGGGCATATACTATATTACAACAAGTCTCTTTCCGGGTCAATGACATGACCAAAATAAAACCGGAATGTTTTCCCAGTGGAACAACCGTGACAAACTGTCCTTTCCAGCCCCATAAAAGATAGGAACAATGGCTTCACAAAACCTGCGGAAGGGCACTAGGCCCTTCCGGTGCTTTCGTTGTTTGCTCCCGGGCCGTTGCCAAAATAAAGAAGGCTGGTTCTTCTAAACCCCAGATTATAATCAACCGTTGTTTTTAATGGCCGCCGACAACCCCAATGGTTTTTAAACTGGCATCCCGGGGCCCGGATATGCGTAGCCCCGCCTCCCGGATGAGGATGAGGTAATCAATTATTTCCCGGGTCAAGCGTTCCCCGGGACAGACAATGGGTATTCCCGGGGGATAGGCCGTTATAATTTCCGCACTAACCTCCCCCACAGCCCTTTCCACTTCCAGGGGCCGGGGGGAAGAAAAAAAGGCCTCCCGGGGTAGCAATACCTGCTGGGGAATGTGGATCTCCCCTAGTAAGCCTTCCGCATCTTGAAGTAGTTTAACATCACCGGCAAATTCCCGCCGGCGGCGGGAAACTTCCCGAAGGGCAAATATTAATCGCTCCAGATCCTGGGCAGTGGTACCAATGGTAACCATGAGGAGGATATTAAAGAGATCGGATAATTCCACCTGGATATTATACTGATAGCGAAGGATTAACTCCACCTGCTGTCCCGTCAAGCCCAATTCCTTAACGGTCACCGTCAATTTTGTTTCGTCCAAATCTACACAAGCAGGGGCCCCCATACTGGCCCGGCCGAAACAAAATAAACCGGGAATTTTGTTTATCTCTTCCCTGGCCCAGCGAGCCAAGCCGAGGGTTTCAGTCAAGAGTTCCCGCCCCCTAAGGGCCATCTGGCGGCGGGCCCCTTCCAGGGAGGCCAAGAGCAAATAGGAGGCACTGGTACTTTGTAATAAACGTAAGGCCCCCTGGAGCCTTTCCCGTTCCAATACCTGGCCCTGGACGTGCAAAATGGAACCTTGGGTCAATCCCCCCAATATCTTATGCATCCCCTGGGCGGCTGCTACCGCCCCGGCCCTTAGTCCCGGTGTGGGAAGCTGGGGATGAAAGTAAAAGTGGGGGCCGTGGGCCTCATCCAAAACCAAAGGAATCCCAAAGGGTTCCATATAATTCTTAATCTGGGCCAGATCGCAAGTAGTACCATAATAGGTGGGATTTATGAGCAGTACACCCTTGGCAGTGGGGTGTTTTT
>JAAYSG010000030.1 GCA_012518435.1 Bacillota bacterium | reverse complement strand
TCCATAGGCCCGGGGCCAAATCAGGGCCCGCACAATCCCCTGGGCAGCCACGGGCCGATCGGCCAAGACACCACGAATTAACACGTCTCCCTTCTCTACCACCTGCCCCACACTAATCAGGGGCTCCCCCATTAAAACAATAATTTCCTCAATAAGCCCCGCCCGGCGAGCAACCATATGGCAGGGCATTCCCACCAGGGATTGGGTCTGTTTGGGAACTACATTTATCACCAGTAATGTCCCCAGGAGTTCAACATTTACCCAGGCCAGGTCCGGATTTTTAAGGGTAATCTGTCGGGAGAGCTCGTCCAAATCAATATTCCGCTTCAATACCCCCACTTTAACCCCCATGCCATGCACTTCGGCTAATATATCCTTAGTTTGCCCGGGTTCCGCGACACCGGCAACCTCAATGGACCAGATAAAAGAACCCAAGCCATAGAGGGCGGTAAAAAAAAGAAGTAATCCCACCACTAACATTTGCCGGCGCCGCAGGCGTAGGCAATAAAAGGGCAGACCCCTTTTTTGTAGGATCCTCACCCGGCTCTGGGTGGAACGGGCCAGGGGACGAAGGAGGCGAAAGTTACCGGCTCCCATTGATATTAATATACCTTGCCCGTCCCGATCAATTCCCCATAAGTAGATTCCCCTACTTATACAGAGATTAACAAATTTCTCCAGGGCAGTTCCCGTAACCCGCACGCGTACGTAGCCGGTCAGATAATACCAAAGGTGCAGGATGAGCACAGCCTTCCCCCCTAATCGTAAAACATAACACCTTTGAGCTGACCATCAATTACTATTTCCTCCTTAGAGATCATGGAAATATGCAAGTCATCCCCTGACAGTACAACCTCTCCCTTTTCCAGGCAGACCCTAATTTTCACGGAATCATACTGGATCAATCCCCGGTGATTTTCTATCACCAGGCGCAGGTTACCCAGGAGGGTAATGCGGGGGAGATCCAGCAGGATATCCTTGGGTAATTCGAAAAAATCGGCCAATTCACTCCGCAAGGCTGTAATCCGCCGCCTTCCCACCCCTTCTCCCCCTTCCCCGCCCCTCTTGTTTTTCTGCGCAAATTACCTTCCTGGGCCTTCAACCAACAAGCACCAGGTTAATTCCTCCCTGGGGTTAGCACCTGACCTCTAACCTAAATCTATGCAATTCTAGCCCCTTTTAACACCAAAAGAGTCCCGTGGGCACATGCCGCCGGGACTCTTTTGGTGTTTTGCCATTGGCCTAGATAGGTGGCCGGTAGGGTCTTTTTGAACGGGGTGCCTGTAAAACCTCGGCCATAATAATCCCCTGTACATAGGCCTGGGGTTGGGAAAATAACCCCTGGGGGACCTTTTTATCCCCTTCCACCTTGGCCAACTCCTTTTTTCGGGTAGCCGGGCCCCCGGTCACCCTAACAGACTCCCCCATCCTTGGGGTAACGGTCCTTTGCCAATCTTTAAGTGAGTCAGCGGCTGGGAAGGAAGGCACAGGGGCGGCCTCCCTCTCCTTTTCCCCGTGGTGGTAATCATCCAACCCCTCCCCAACTGGGGACGGCGGAGCCGGTTCCCCACGCCTGGGGGCAGTCCTTTTACTTTCCTGAAAACCCTTGAACACCCTGGATATGAGAATTATCAGGGAATAGATCAGTAACAAACGAGTCATTATTAGAGCCCCTTCCCGGGAGGAAACCCTTTAATTGTTATCCCCTTCCTTTTCTGGTCCTTTATCCCTTTCCATTTGGGCAATTGAATGGCGCATCTGGGTATCAGCACCAATGTTTTTATAGTTCATATAGTCCATCACACCCAACTTCCCCTGCCGCAAGGCTTCTGCCAGGGCCCTGGGGACATCCGCCTCCGCCTCCACCACCCGGGCCCGCATTTCCTGCACAGAGGCCCTCATTTCCTGTTCCTTGGCAATGGCCATGGCCCTCCTTTCCTCCGCCTTGGCCTGGGCAATCCGTTTGTCAGCCTCCGCCTGATCCGTTTGCAGCTGGGCACCAATATTCTCGCCAATGTCAATGTCAGCAATATCTATGGAAAGAATCTCAAAGGCGGTGCCCGCATCCAGCCCCTTGTCCAAAACGGTTTCCGAAATAGAGTCGGGGTTTTCCAGCACTTCCTTATGGCTTTGGGAGGAACCGATTGTGGTAACAATACCCTCCCCAACCCGGGCAATTATCGTGGCTTCCCCGGCACCACCCACCAGGCGGTCGATGTTGGCCCGCACCGTTACCCGGGCCATGGCCTTTACTTCAATACCGTTGGAGGCTACAGCGGTGACTTCAGGGGTTTCAATCACCTTGGGGTTGACACTCATCTGGACAGCCTCCAAGACATCGCGCCCAGCCAAGTCAATTGCAGCCGCCCTTTCAAAGGTCAGGGGAATTTCTGCCCTCTGGGCGGCAATTAGGGCATTTACCACCCTATCAACATTTCCCCCCGCTAAAAAGTGGGCCTCCAATTGGTTAACAGACAGATCCAACCCCGCCTTAACCGCCTTGACCAAAGGCATAACTATACGGGCTGGCGGAACCCGCCGCAGGCGCATGCCAATTAAGGTGCCAATACCAATTTTTACTCCGGCAGCCAGGGCCGAAATCCACAGCCCCAGAGGTACAAAGCTAAAGACAACCAAGAGCCCAATAAAAACCAATAACACCGGAAGCAAAACTATAATTAAACTAAAAATGTCATTCACAATTATTCATTCTCCTTTCCATCGCCTTTTCCAAGGGGGTGAACTAAAACCCGCCCCCCTTCCACCCGTATTACCTTAATTTTTGTCCCAGCCGGAATAAATATACCCTGGGAAATGACATCCTGCCGCTCTCCTTCTATTTCTGCCGAACCCGCCGGCCGCAGGGGGGTTAGGGTAATCCCCTCCTTGCCAGTTAGGGAGCGCAAATCCCGAGGGGCCACATAGCCATGTTCCCTATCCAATCTATCGCCCAGGATTAACCACCGCCACCTGTTGGTTTTTGTTATGTAACGCAATAGGAAGACAACCAACAATACAGTGGCCCCCAGGGCAATAAGTAAATATGTAAGAGCCCGGACCAAATCCCCCGTCGCCAGCAGGATGCTACCCAAGATAGCAACAATGCCACTTACCCCCACCAGGCCAAAACCCGGTATAACCAAAAGCTCCAGGAGGAGCAAAAAAACTCCCACTAGAAAAAGCCCCAATACCCACCAGCCGGTTAAACCCGCCAGCAAATGGCCGCCAAAATACAATCCCAGGGAAAATAGCCCCACAGTACCGGAAATACCCCAACCCGCCGTATAAAGTTCTATTGTTAAACCGGTAAAACCAATGGTCAGGAGCAAGGGGCTGACAAGGGGACTTGTAATAAAGCGGGATATTTTTTCCGCCCTTGTTGGTGTAGAAAAGATAAGCTCCGCCTGGGGATAACCCAAATAATCCCTGATCCCCTGATAATCGGCTAAGATGGCGTCGGCCAAGCCCAGCTCCAGTGCTTGCTGGGCAGATAGGCTGAGGAGTTTACCCGCAGCAATAATATCGGGTATGGCGATGTCGGCATCTACCATTGCTGCGGCCAGCCGGCCATCCCGGCCGGTGGCCTCCGCCGTGGCGGCAAATTCCTCCCTGAGGGCGGAAACAGTCTTCTCGTCAGCCGGTTCATCCCCCACCCGGGGTTCTGCAGCCCCGATACTGCTCATGGGAGCCATAATTATGTGATCGGCAGCAAGGGAAATTAATGCCCCCGCCGACCAGGCCCTATTATGAACAAAGGCCACCGTCGGCAGTGAAGTAGCCATTATATGATCCTTGAGTTGGGTTGCCCCATCAACCCGGCCGCCAAAGGTGTTTATATCTAAAATAACGGCCCGGGCATTGGAGGCCTCAGCCGCCTTCAAGCTCCTGGCCAGATAAGGCACCAAGCCCAGATCAATATCTCCTTCAATGGGAATAACATAAAGGGTGTCTTCCCCAGCCGCCAAAACCCCATTATTACCCAGCAGGGCAGGGGCAACTAGGCCCAGGAGCAAAAAGAACGTTAAGAATATCCCATGGGCAAATTTCCTTTCCACCATCTCCCATCCTCCTCCCCCCAGGGACGGTGTATTGGTAAGACAAATTCTGTGTCCTTACTCAGCCCGCAATCCCTGGTTAATATCATCCCAAGGAAGGCAAAAGGTCTTGGCATTGGCCCAGGTAAAATCCCTTTACCTCCTATCCCCCATGGGGCCTATAAATAGTGGGGGTATCTGGGAAGGGCCGCTAAGACATGCCTTGCAGGCTGGTAGAGCATAACAAGTTTTCCCTTATTATTATAACCATTATTCGAAAATGCCCCACCCCTTCCTAGTTTATTCCACCCCCGGGGGGCATCTCCTCCTATTATATATTATAATTCCCCCCCAAGGGTTAAGGTCGTAAAAAAAAGACCCAGTACCATGTACTGGGTAATCATCACCCCTGCAGCTCCTCCAAGAGCCGACACACTACCTCATTGACCATCTTCCCTTCTGCCCTGCCCCTTACTTGGGGCATAACCTCCTTCATCACCCGGCCCAAATCGCGGGGGCCCAAGGCCCCTATTTGGTCCATGATTTTACGGACCAGTTCCTCGATATCGGCCTCTGAAAGCTGTGCAGGAAGATAATCCCTCAGAATACCAATTTCTTCCCTTAGTTTGGCCACCAAGTCCTCCCGCCCAGATCTTTCATAGGTCGGTAATGATTCCTTGCGCATTCTAACTTCCCGGGCTAATATGGATAGGACCTCTTCATCGGAGAGTTTGTGGCCAAGTTCAATCTCCTTATTCTGTATGGCCGACCTGACCATTCGGATTACAGCCAATTTGGTCTTTCCCGCTGCCTTCTCCCTCATGGCGGCCTTCATATCCTGAAATAATCTATCACTAAGGGACATTAAAATCCCCCCTACCTGGATCTTCTCCTAGCCTGGCGTTTCCGGGCGGCCTCTGCCTTCTTTTTCCGCCTTACACTTGGTTTTTCGTACACTTCCCGCTTCCGGGCCTCGGAAAAAACACCCGACTTCTTACACTGCCGGCGGAAACGACGTAGTGCACTGTCAAGGGACTCATTTCTTCTTTTTCTAACTTGTGCCATTTTTATCCCTCCCCTCCACTACAACCGTCGGCCCAATCTCCCGGGGATAACCTGGGGAATTAGCTGGGGAAACCCATATTACCCAAGAACATACCTGGATTTACCCTAGCCCGGGGGCCATTGCATGTGCCGGCCGCCCAGAAGGTGAAAATGCAGGTGGCCAACGGTTTGCCCTCCTTCTTCTCCTGTGTTTATTACCGTTCTGAATCCTTTTTTATCAAGGTCATATTCCTTGGCAACCCTGCCTAGAACGGTAATAATATGGGTCAGGAGCCCACCATCCTCCTCCCCCAATTCCAAGAGTGTGGAAATATGACGTTTGGGAATGAGGAGGAAATGGATAGGAGCCTGGGGGCTAGTATCCTTGAAAACCATAACCCGGTCGTCCTCATGGACTATATCGGCAGAGAGCTCCCCGGCCGCAATGCGGCAAAAAATGCACTCCGACATGGTAAAGAGACACCCCTTCCCCAACATCTTTCCTAGTGATTATTCCACACCATCCATATTCTATGCCCAGGTGGCGAAATCCTGCCTCTGGGGGAAAAACACAGTCTAGGGCGGCAAAAATATAATAATCGTAACTTATCAGTGGCAGCCCGGATGTCATCCAGAACCCGACGGGTAAAGACCCCATAAACCTGGCCCGGGGATGGCAAGGGAGAGGTTTATAGTATTTCTGAGGACCAACCATAAACAGCTGGCAAATACCGCCGGAGGGTTACCTTTAGGTAAACTATTGGGTATTCTAGGTTACTGACCAATTGCAAATGGGCAATGGGTCAAATATAATATCTACCAATGGATAAAAACCCATCCTGCATAGAAAGGAGTAAGCCCATGAACCAAGCCCTAACAATACTGGTAGCCAGTTACCTCCTGGGGGCCTTGCCCCGCAGCAAGTTCTTCCCTCCTCTAACATCCCGGGCAATTATACTGAGGGAAGTAACCACCGGCGCGGCGGCTGCCCTTTTAGCCAAGCTAGTCGTTGGCACGGAGCTGGGCATTATCCTGGCAGGCATCGCTGTCCTGGCCGGCCACAATTGGGCACCCTACCCCTCCGATAATTTCACCCCGGGTATGGTCCCAACCTGGGGTGTCCTCCTCTTTCTTTCTCCCTTTACCCTAGCCGCAATGGCAAGCCTATGGCTCTTATCCTCCATCATCAGCAAGGATTTCGATCTCAGCTCCTTCCTCACTTACCTAAGTCTACCCTTTCTCCTATGGTATTTCAAGCGATATGATGTTTATATTCTCTTCGGGCTTATCTGCGCTGGCCTGGTTATTCACCAGCATCTTTCACACCGGGAAAAAAACACGGATTCACCCCCGGAACTGATAAGGCGGGCCACATTACAAAAAAATATCTTCCGGAGGGGAATTATGACCCTAATTGTCTTTTTTTTGGCCACATCCCTTTATTTTACCCGTTATGTATACAGGGGGTTTAGTATGCAGATAGATCTAATCCGCACGGGAAATCAGGAACTAAACTTTGTCTCCCTCACCTTCGATGATGGTCCTGATCCCATTTATACCCCCCTTATTCTGGATATCCTCAAGGATTATGATATCAAAGCCAGCTTTTTTCTCATTGGCAGGCATGCAGAAAAATATCCGGAAATTGCCCGGCGCATTGGCAAGGAGGGACATGATATCGGCAACCATACCTATTCCCACCGCAGCCTTGTTCCCCTATCCCAGGAAAGGACTGACTTAGAAATACTTAGGGCCGAGGAAGCAATTGAAGCGGCAACAGGTCTCCGCCCTTACTTCTTTCGGCCCCCCCGGGGCATTTACTCCTCCCATGCCCGGGAATTTCTTCGGGAACGGCAGTACAGTATTGTCCTCTGGTCCCTCAGCACCAAGGATTGGATTGAATTAAGTGCAAGGGATCTGGAAACCAATGTGCTAAAAAAGGTCAAGGCCGGCGACATTATCCTCTTTCATGATAGCGGAAATATTGTCAGCACCAGTGGTGGCAATAGGATTAATACCGTAAAGGCCCTGCCGCGAATCATTGAGGGGTTGTGGGAAAAAGGGTATAGCATTGTCCCAGTTTCAGATTTACTGCTTATTTCCGGTTTAACCACAACGGAACCCCTGCACTAAATTTGCGGGCTGTATTCCCCTCGGCAGACCTCATCCTGGGCCTCAGTAATGGTAACGGGCACTAGCTGCCCCTTGAGCATATCAGCACCCGGGAGGATAACCCGCATGTAATTTCCGGTGTACCCCGTTAAAAGGTTTGTGGCCCCATCCCTATCATGTTCTATTAGGACAGGCAAGGTTTGGCCCAGGTGCTCCCGATGGAATTTGCGGGCCAATTGCTGTCCCAGTTGTTCCAGTTCTTGGGCCCGTTGCCTTTTGCTCCGAGGGGAAACCTGAGAGGCATATTTTGCCGCCGGTGTTCCCCGGCGAGGTGAATAGGGAAAAACATGAAGCCGGCTAAATTGCAGGTCTTGAACAAGTTTGTAGGTGGCAGCAAAGTCCTCCCGGGTTTCGCCGGGAAAGCCGACCATAATGTCGGTGGTAATACCAAGACCGGGGAGCAGCCTCCGCGCACGCTGCACCCTTTGGGAAAACTCCTCCGGTGTATAGGGCCTATTCATACGGGCCAGAATCTGGGCAGAACCACTTTGTAAGGGAATGTGAAGATGGGGACACACCTTAGGGTTAGCACCCATGACCTCCAGGAGTTTGCGGGATATTTCCGTTGCCTCCAGGGAACCAAGGCGTATCCTCTCCAAACCGGGGATTTCCGCCAGTTCCTGCACCATCTGGGCCAAGTCTACTTCCCCTACAAGGTCACTACCATAGAGGCCCAGGTGTATACCGGTTAGCACTAGTTCCTTGTATCCCTTTTTCACGTAGGCAACCGCCGCCTCCCTCACCTTGGCGGGGGGAAGACTCTTTATAGGGCCCCGGGCATAGGGGATAATGCAATAGGTACAATATTGATCACAGCCATCTTGGATTTTGAGAAAGGCCCGGGTGCGGCGGGAAAATTCATAGGGGAGTTCCTCAAATTCCCCCGCTGTGTTAATATCCCCCACCACATTTATTAAGCACTCCCCTTGTGCCGCCTCCTCCACCAGGTTGACAATATCCCGCCGCCCTTGAGTTCCCAGTATCAGGTCGACCCCGGGTATAGCCGCAATCTTCTCCTGGGCCGTTTGGCTATAACAGCCTACCACGGCCACCACTGCCTTGGGGTTTAGCCTTCGGGCCTGCCTTATTGCCTGCCGGGATTTGCGGGCCGCCAGATGGGTCACGGTACAAGTGTTTATTATTACTACATTTGCAGCCTCTTTAAAATCTACCACTTTATAATTTCGATCCCGAAAAAGCCTCTTCATGGATTCACCTTCAGCCTGGTTGACTTTACAGCCCAGGGTATAAAAAGCAACGGTTTTTGCCATATATGTCCCCCATCCTTTATTCCCCACCCACAGATCCCAGATCTCCAGCCCCATAGAAGATTATACTTACTGCCGCCAGGGTGGCCGTTTCCGAGCGCAAAACCCGAGGGCCCAGGCTAACTATCTGGGCGCCATACTGAGCTGCCAGCCCTACTTCCTCCGGGGTAAAGCCGCCCTCGGGGCCCACCATTAGAAGAACCCCAGCTCCTGTCCCACTCTGGGTAAAAATATTCCCCAAAACTTCATCTAGTCCCCGACCTTCCTCGCCTTCATAGGGAAAGATTATCTGGCTACCCTTCTCCCTATACTCCTGCAACACCTTCTCTAGGCCAAGAACGGGGGTAACCACAGGTACAAAGGTGCGGCCACATTGTTTTGCTGCTTCCCTAACTATTCGCTGCCACCTTTGCCGCCTCCGGATCTCCCTCTCCTTACCCAGTCTCACCACCGACCGCCGACAGATGGTGGGTACAAAGGTATGCACCCCCAGCTCAGTTCCCTTTTGCAAGACAAAATCCATTCTTTCACCCTTGATCAGGGCCTGGGCTAATGTTAGCTTTAGCCTCGGCTCTCTTTCCCTTAAAATTGGCGTCAAAAGCCTGGCCCGAGATTTTGCCTCATCCGATTGGGTGATTTGGGCTGTATAGGACCTCCCTTGGCCATCCCAGACCTCGATTAAATCTCCACGACCCAGCCGTAATACACGGTTGAGATGAACAGCCTCTTCACCGGTAATAACAACATCTACAGCATCAGGGGCAATATCCTGAACAAAAAAACGATGCACCCCATCACTTCCCCTTTACAATGAACATCGACCAATCATCTTGGGTCCGACAAACGCTTGTGCTAAGGCCCGCCGCCAGCAGAGCTTCCTGGACTTGGTCAGAACGGTCACTGACAATGCCGCCCAGGATGGCCCGGCCGGCGGGTAACAAGAAGGGAGGCAACTGGCCGGCCAATTCCATAATTACATCGGCGGTAAGGTTGGCCACGATGATATGGGCCTGGCCTTTAAAGCCTGTTAGGAGATCCCCCAAGTGGATGCAGACCCGGTTTTCAACTCCATTTTGGGCCACATTGGCCCTGGCACTGGAAACTGCAACGGGATCACAATCAACGCCCTTTACAAAGGCTGCTCCCAGTTTGGCCGCCGCAATGGCCAGGATACCCGACCCGGTACCGATATCAAAAACCCTTTCCCCACCGGTAATAAGTTCCTCCAGGGCCAAGAGGCACATGGTCGTGGTGGGATGACTACCGGTACCAAAGGCCATGCCGGGATCAATTTCAATTACTAATTCGTGGGGAGCAGGTTCGTAGTATTCCCAGACGGGCTTTATCACTAACCCCCGGCCCACCTTTCTGGTCCGGTAGTACCTTTTCCAACCTCCAACCCAGTCTTCCTCTCCAAGCTGACGGCATTCTACCACACCTTCAATGCTGGGTAGCGCCGCTAGGATTCTCTCCATATAGGCACTAATGGCCTGCAACCTATCCCTAAGGGAGGAGTCCAGGGGGAAGTATCCCCGGACAATAACCTTCCCCTCCCTAGTAGGGAGGGGAAGGTCCTCATATTCCCAACCTTCAGACCGGTACCTTTGAATTACCCCCGGGTCCTCAATTACCACACCACCGGCCCCAAGTTCGTGGAACATATTTGCCGCCGCTTCCTTACCCTCTTCATCAATGGTTACAATTACCTCGGACCATTGCATCCCTTACCCCTCCCCCAATGGTTTTCAGCCACCTTTTTACACATAGGACGGGGCAACTGGCCCCCCATGGGTGTCTATGGGATGAAGTGGGGTCCTACCATTGGCCATTCCCATCAGGTCTGGGGGAATGGCCACCCTAGTTGGCACCAAATGCATCCCTCATTTTTTCAAAGAAACCCTTATCATCGGCCTTCTCCTCCCGGAGGGTTTCGGCGAACTCCTGCAAGATTCTCCTTTGTTTTGCCGTCAACTTGGTAGGGACTTGAATGGTAACCCGAACATGCTGATCCCCCCGTCCCCCCCGCCGTAAACGGGGTACCCCCTTGCCCCGCAGGCGGAATCTTGCCCCCGGTTGGGTTCCCTGGGGGATGGTTAGCCGGGCTTTGCCATGAAGTGTTGGCACCTCAATTTCCGCACCCAGGGCCGCCTGGGTAAAGGTAAGGGGCACTTCATAAAGAATATCCGCCCCTTGGCGGGTAAAATAGCGATGGGGCCTTATGCTAATATAAATATATAAGTCCCCGGTGGGGCCACCATTATCCCCGGCTTCGCCCTGGCCGCTAATGCGGATCCGGGATCCGGTGTCCACACCTGGGGGCACACTGATATGGACCTTGCGATTGCGTCTTACCTTGCCCCGGCCCTTACAGCTGGTACAGGGGCTTGTAATTATCTGTCCCGTTCCCCCACAGGTATTACAGCTGGTGACATTCACCATCTGCCCCAAAACAGTTCGTTGAACCTGTCTAATTTGGCCAGTACCACCACAAACATTACAGGTGGTGGGATGAGTTCCCGGTTCCGCACCGCTACCCTGACACCTTTGGCAAGGTTCAGTACGTTGTATTTCTATATCTCGCTCAATTCCACTGACGGCCTCCTCCAGGGAGAGCTCCAAATCATACTGCAGATCGGCACCCCGGCGAGGTTGGTTCCTTCCCCGGCCGGCGGAGGTGGAGCCAAAGCCTCTCCCGAAAAACATGTCAAAGATGTCACCAAAACCACCAAAATCCCCAAAACCCTGGGGGCCCGACTGGTAGCCCCCATTCTCAAAGGCACTGTGGCCAAATTGATCATAGCCAGCCCGCTTTTGCGGATCACTCAAGACATCATAGGCCGCCTTTACCTCTTTGAATTTATCCTCTGCAGTGGGATCCTCGGGGTTTACATCGGGATGGTACTTACGGGCCAACCTTCTATATGCTTTTTTAATGTCATCTTGGCTGGCATCGCGGGAAAGACCCAGCACTTCATAATAATCCCTTTTACTCATAGGACCTCACCACCTTTACCCCGGTCCCCCCCGGATAATTTACTTCTTCCCTTCGTCTTCATCAACAATCTCATAATCAGCATCTATTACATCTTCATCCTGGGCCCCTTCCCCTGTTCCATCCCCCTGGGCACCGTTGGCGGCAGCCTCTTTACTTTCCGCCTGGTAAGCAGCGGAACTTAGCTCAAAAATGGCCGCCTGGAGGTCTTCAGAGGCCTTCTTAATTTTATCGCTGTCATCACCCTTAAGGGCATCCTTAACTACTTCAACTGCCTTCTTTACCTTTTCCTTAAGGCCCTCAGCAACCTTGTCACCCAGCTCCTTGAGGGTTTTTTCTCCACCATACACCAGGGCCTCGGCCTCATTCCTAATCTCCACTGCCTCTCTACGTTTTTTATCTTCCTCCTCGTACTTTTCCGCCTCAGCCATCATTTTTTCTATCTCTTTTTCATCCAACCCACCGGAGGCTTCAATGGTTATCTTTTGTTCCTTACCGGTGGCCTTATCCTTTGCCGAAACATTTACGATCCCGTTGGCGTCAATGTCAAAGGTAACCTCAATCTGGGGTATACCCCGGGGTGCTGGCGGAATTCCAGTGAGGTGGAAACGACCCAAGGTCTTATTATCCGCCGCCATGGGCCTCTCACCTTGGAGAACATGGATCTCCACAGAGGTCTGGTTATCTGCGGCGGTGGAGAAGATCTGACTTTTTGATGTGGGGATAGTGGTGTTGCGCTCGATGATCCTGGTGAAAACAGCCCCCAAGGTTTCAATACCCAGGGAAAGGGGTGTGACATCAAGTAAGACTACATCCTTGACATCACCGGCCAGAACCCCGGCCTGGATCGCCGCCCCGGCGGCAACACATTCATCGGGGTTAATTCCCTTATCCGGTTCCTTGCCAATGTATTTTCTAATGGCCTCCTGAACAGCCGGAATCCGGGTGGAGCCACCCACCAAGAGGACCCGATCAATTTCTTCGGGCTTTAATGCGGCATCGGCAATGGCCTGGCGCAGAGGCCCCATGGTCCTTTCTACCAAATCTGCGGTAAGCTGATCAAATTTGGCCCGGCTAATGGTCATTTCCAAATGCTTGGGGCCAGTCTCATCCGCGGTTATGAAGGGTAGGTTTATGCTGGTGCTACTCAGGGTTGAGAGCTCAATTTTAGCCTTTTCCGCCGCTTCGCTAAGGCGTTCCAGGGCCATTTTGTCCCAGCGCAAGTCAACCCGGTGATTTTTCTTGAATTCATCGGCAATATAATCAATTAGCCTTTTATCAAAATCATCCCCACCCAGCTTATTATTGCCACTTGTGGCCTTGACCTCAAAAACACCATCCCCCAACTCAAGGATGGACACATCAAAGGTACCCCCACCCAGGTCAAAGACCAAAATGGTGGAGCTTTCCTCCTTATCGATGCCATAGGCCAGGGCTGCCGCCGTGGGTTCATTGATAATGCGCAACACTTCAAGGCCGGCAATCATGCCCGCATTTTTGGTGGCCTGCCGCTGACTATCGGAAAAATAGGCCGGTACTGTAATTACTGCCTTTTCAACCTTTTCCCCCAGGTAGGCCTCGGCATCCTTCTTTAATTTTTGTATAATCATGGCGGAAATATTTTGAGGAATATATTCCTTACCATCAATTTCCACCTTGTAATCTGTGCCCATATGCCGCTTGATACTGGCCACTGTACGTTCCGGGTTAGTGATGGCCTGCCTTTTTGCCACCTGCCCCACCAACAATTCGCCATCCTTGGTTAAGGCAACGACCGAGGGGGTCAAGCGACTACCCTCCGCATTATTAATAACCGTCGGTTCACCGCCCTCCAAAACAGCCACCACCGAGTTGGTAGTGCCCAGATCAATGCCAATCACCTTTGACATAGACAATTACCTCCTTCACATCCTAACATCATTATGGGCTTTCACATTTTTACTACCTTTACCATGCTGGGGCGCAGAACCCTATCATGGATAAGGTAACCTTTTTTTATCTCTGCCACAATTGTACCCGCCTCTGCTTCGGTATCCTCAACCTGCATTACCGCCTCATGGACCCGGGGATCAAAGACCTCCCCCAGGGCCGGCACAGGTTTTACGCCTTCCTTGGCCAAAACATCAAGGAACTGGCGCTGGATCATCTCCACTCCTTCAATAATGGAGTCTGCCGAAGTCCCTGCTGCCGTTTGCAGGGCCAGTTCCAAATTATCAAGTATGGGCAGTAATTGGAGGAGCAGTCCCTCATTAGCCCTCTTTATGGTTTCCTGCCGCCTACTTTCCATGCGGCGGCGGTAGTTTTCGAAATCGGCCATGGTCCTTTGTAAAAGCCGGTAGTATTCTTCTTTTTGGGCCTCTTCCTTCTCAAGGGCATCCTGAAGGGCCAGAAGCTCATCTTCTTGGTGGGCAAGAGAGCCCCGGCCTTCCCCTCCCTCGGCCCCTTCCACCTGCTTGGGGACCTCTGGGGCCCCGTTATCACTGGATGTTTCCCCTAAAGGGCCGTCCTCCTTGTGGTTCATCTTTTCTCCCTCAGCACCGGAAAGCAAGTCATCTTCCCGGGAATATGTTTTCTTTTCCATTAATATTATTACACCACCCTCTATGATTATAATAAAGGTAATGGGTCCCGGGAGAAGTTTTCAGAAGGGACCCGCCCCTATTAAACTAGAAACAAGGGCGGGTCTTATTACTACCCCTGCCACAGCAGTCATACCCGGGGTAAAGTAGTCTAGCGTATTATCTCCCGCAGGGTATCGCTGAGTTGTTTCCGCATAAAATCCACTGCCGAGACAACCCGGGCGTAGTCCATCCTGGTTGGGCCCAATACACCTATGGTGTAGACCTTACGACCGCCGATTTCATAGCTGGCCGTAACTATACTGCACTCCTTCATTTCCACATATTTATTTTCTTCACCAATTGTAATTTCAATATCCTCCGAGGTCACATCTGCCAAGAGGCTGCAGAGGAACTCCCGTTCTTCCAATAGCCCCAGTAACCCCCGTACCTTCTCCATATCATTGAACTCCGGGTGTTTTAAAAGGTTTGTGGTCCCACCCAGGTAAACCCTTTCCCCTTCGTCAGCAGCCAGGTTAGTGATGAGATCGGCAAAAAATTCTTGCAAGAACCTATTCCGCCGGGAAAACATGGTATAGAGTTCCTGGAGAAGGGAACTGGTTAAATCCTCCAGGGGTACCCCTGCCAATAGTTTGGTGAAAAGACGGGCAATTTGGTCCAATTCCGCTGCGGAAACACCCGCTGGTATTTCCACAATTCTATTTTGCACCAACCCAGTATCTGTAATTAAAAGCACCATTACATACTGGGAATCCAAGGGGACAAGGCGCAACTGTCGGAATATCTGCTGCCCCAGAAAAGGACCCATAATGAGGGAGATATAATGGGACACCTCGGACAAGGCCCGACTGGCCCGGTAAAAGACAGTATCTATTTTTGCCAATCGCTGCTGTAAGGATTTGCTCAGCCTTTGCTCCTCCTGGGGAGTAAGCTTCTCCGCCTGCATCAGAGAATCGACAAAGTAGCGATAACCCTTATAGCTGGGAACCCTGCCAGCCGATGTATGGGGTTGTTCAAGGTAACCCATTTCGTCCAGGTCTGCCATTTCATTACGGATTGTGGCCGGACTAATCCCCAAATTGTAACGGCGCGCCAAGGTACGAGAACCCACTGGCTCTGCCCTTTGGATATAATCACTGATCAGGGCCTTGAGAATAGTCCGTTTTCTTTCACTCAACATCACAATCACCCTTCGGTTAGCACTCTCTGCCAGAGAGTGCTAATGATCCTTCTTTCAAAATACCCCAAAAGCCATTCTTTGTCAAGGGTTTGGGGGATGATTTTTACCCGGGGAGAAATTCCAAAAAAACTTGATTGGCAAATAGCAAACCCTTGGCCGTAAGAGACACCCGGCGGGGAGTAACCTTTAGAAGACCCTGCCCTTGCAATTTTGCCATGCTTTTTGCATATATTGAACAAATATCCCCTTGGAATCGCTCCCTAAAGGACTGCCGGCCTAGGCCCTCCTTTAGGCGCAGCCCAAGGATTATTGTTTCAGCCCGTTGCAATTCAACCGACAATTCCTCCCGCTCCACAACTGGTTTTCGGCCTCCCTGCAGTGCCGCCAGGTATTCTTCCAGGGAGCCAGCGTTGGCCCAACGCACTTTTCCACTGGAGGAATGGGCCCCCGGCCCCAAACCCAGGTAAGGTTCATTGTACCAATAGGTTAAATTATGGCGGCATTCCAGGCCCCGGGGGGCAAAACTGGATATCTCATACTGCCGATAGCCAGCCAAGGGTAGCAAGTCCAGGGCCAGTTGATACATGGCCAAATCCAATTCTTCATCTATCGGGGGTAGTCTTTTATCCCTTTGCCAATGATAAAACTGTGTCCCCTTTTCAAATACCAGGTTATATAGGGAAATATGTTCCGGTTCCAGATCCATTATGCCAGTAAGGGTTGTCTCCCACTCCTTTAGGGTCTGGTAGGGTAAGGCGAACATCAAATCTATGTTGACATTTTTGAATCCCGCCCGCCGGATCATTTCATAGGATTGGTAAACTTCAGCCAATTTATGTGTGCGCCCCAGCCGGGCGAGGTGTTCATCCTGGAGGGCCTGAACACCCAAACTAACCCGATTTACACCCACCGCCTTCATTGCCTGCAATTTAGCCCGGGAAATGGTGCCGGGGTTGCACTCCATGGTCATCTCAAGGCAATGCTCCCTTTTAATGTGCCTGTCAAGTAAGGCAAAAAGTACCGCCAGTTCCGCCGGAGAAAGGCAGGAAGGGGTTCCGCCACCCAGGTAGATGGTACTAATCTTGACGGTGGTTAAAAGATGGTGATACAACTCCAATTCCCTTTCTAATCCCGCAAGATAGGCCCTAACCTTGTCCCCATGGTGGGGAAAGGAGACAAAATCACAGTAGTAGCATTTTCGCACACAAAAGGGTACATGGATATAAAGGCCTATTTTCTTCACTTTAGATCCCCTTTTTAAGCCCCTCCACCTTTGGGGGAAAAATTTAACAAATTGGGGTAGAACCCCATTTATTTAATCTTTAAAACCGCCATAAAGGCCTCCTGGGGCACCTCCACACTTCCCACCTGTTTCATTCTCTTTTTGCCTTCCTTCTGTCTTTCCAAAAGTTTTCTCTTTCTGGTAACATCACCGCCATAACATTTTTGCAGTACATCCTTTTTCAAGGCCCGCACAGTTTCCCTGGCTATGGGTCTATTATCCACGGCGGCCTGGATGGGAATATCAAACATCTGGCGGGGAATGAGGCCCCGCAATTTGTCCACTAATTCCCGGCCCCGGTAATAGGCCTGATCCCTGTGACTAATACTGGACAAGGCATCAACCAGTTCACCGTTAATGAGAATGTCCAACTTCACCAGATTAGCCTCCCGATAACCCAAATACTCATAATCTAAGGATGCATAGCCCCGGGTGCGGGATTTGAGGAGGTCAAAGAAATCGTAAATTATTTCACTCAAGGGTAAATCATAGGTTAGAACAACCCGGTTTTCATCTGCATATTCCATGTTACGAAACTCCCCCCGATTATCCTGACAGAGCTCCATAACCGGACCTACATAGGTGCTGGGGGCAATTATTGTTGCCCGAACAAAGGGTTCGGCCAGGGTAGCAATTTCCTGCTGGGGAGGGAAATCCACGGGATTATCCACATATTTAATCTTGCCGGTGGTATCAGTAATTTGGTATTTCACACTTGGTGCCGTGGTAATCAACTCCAGTAGATACTCCCGCTCCAGCCTTTCCTGCACAATCTCCATATGCAAAAGACCCAAAAATCCACAGCGAAAGCCAAAACCCAGGGCGGCGGAATTGTCCGGTTCATAGACCAGGGCTGCATCATTGAGGCGCAGCCTTTCCAATGCCTCCCGCAGGGCCTGGTAGTCATTGCTATCCACGGGAAAAAGCCCACAGTAGACCATGGGGGTGATCTGCTGGTAGCCGGGTAAGGGTTCCGCGGCGGGATTATCTGCATCTGTGATGGTATCACCCACCCGGCAGTCCTTAACATTCTTTACACCGGCGATGACAAAGCCCACCTCTCCCACAGATAACTCAGCAACGGGGCTGGGGTCAGGACGAAAAATACCCACTTCTGCCAGTTCAAAGGTGCCCCCGCCGGCCATCATTTTAATGGACATACCCGGCCGCAAAGTGCCTTCCACCACCCGCACATAGGCAACAACACCCCGGTATGGATCATAGTGGGAATCGAAAATAAGGGCCCGGGGGGGACTGGCAGGATTGCCCCGGGGTGGTGGTAGCCTCCTGACCAGGGCCTCCAATATTTCCTCTATACCCTCACCGGTTTTGGCACTGGCCAATATGGCCTCCTCACCATCCAGGCCCAGAACCGTTTCCAATTCCCGCTTCACCCTATTGGTATCGGCGTTGGGGAGATCAATTTTATTAATAACCGGGATCAATTCCAAATCGTGTTCTAAGGCCAGATATACATTGGCCAAGGTTTGGGCTTCCAAACCCTGTGCTGCATCAATAACAAGAATGGCCCCTTCACAGGCGGCCAGGCTGCGGGACACTTCATAACTAAAATCCACATGTCCCGGGGTATCGATGAGGTTTAAGGTATACGTTTTTCCATCCCGGGCCTTGTACTGGAGGCAGACTGCCTGCAGCTTGATGGTAATACCCCGCTCCCTTTCCAAATCCATGGTATCCAAAACCTGCTCCGTCATTTCCCGTTCCGATAGGGCACCGGTATGTTCCAAAATACGATCAGCCAGGGTCGATTTTCCATGGTCTATGTGGGCAACAATGGAAAAATTCCTTATTTTTTGCTGCCGCTCCAATTCGCGAACAGATAAACCCAAATTTCATCTCCCTTTCCTACAATGCTTGTCTGCACCAATTATAACATCTAATTATGGAGCCGACAACCAAGGAGCCCTTTAGGTCCCTTCCGCGTCCAGCGTTTTATTTATGCCCCATTACTGGTCTAAAATGCCTAGCAAAACCCTGGCCAAATGTTTAACTCCCAGGGCGACCTCCTCCATATTATTCTCCACTCCCCCCATTTCCACCAATATCATCCGGGGAAAGAGGTGCTGGTTGTACCTGGCCGAGCTGGTCCGCACACCCCGGGAAAGACCGGGATACATTGCCTCCATCCCTTGGTGAATTTCCTGGGCAAAAAGATAATTGTCCCTCCAATTGGGGTGTTCCAAGCCCAAGCCATCTGTGCCCACCACCAGGAGGATCCCGGCCGTCTCCTTACCCCCCACCCTATTGGTGGTTATGGCCCGGGATTCGGCTGCCGGGACATTGGGGGCATCCCGGTGAAGATCAATTATTATTTCCACATCTGGGTGCTTCTGCAAAATACGGGCCACGGTTTTTGCCGAACGGCCATAGGCTTCCCTATGGACCTGAAAATCATGGGGGGTCTGATCATGCAGAACACAAACACCCCCCTCCTCCAGCTCCTGGGCCAGCATCCTCCCGGCCAACACAATCCCAGAGACCTGGTCGTAAATGTGGGTCACTTCATGGAGGGGCAAAAAGGTCTCTGAGGTATGGGTGTGAAAAATGGCAACCCGGGGCTCACCGACGGGCAATGGGGGAGAGGGCGGCCGGGAAGGTGATGGGGTAGGGTTAACCGTTGCCACCTCTTGTCTGTACCAGGAGGGCAAACGCTGGCCAGGGCTCCCAAAGGTATCCGTCCGCCCCAAAACCGGAACCTGACCAATTATAATTTTCCGGGGATTAGAAATATCCACCCTTGTCAACTGACCCACGAGCCATTCCCAAAAATCACCACTGTTCAAGGCCCGGAACCCTCCCTCCCCTTTGTGGATATAGGAAAAAAGCGGTAGCCCGTGGGCAAATATTACCTTTAGATCAAAGGGAAGGAAATCTCCTACGTTAATTGTTTTCTCTCCTTCCTTCTTGTCAGCCCCATCACCTTCCACCGGGGGGGAAAAAACCGTCACCGCTGGGGGGGAAAGGGGCCAAGACAATGATACCCCAGCAGCTATAACACAGATGCAGAGGGTAAGCAGAGTGGTACTTTTGAGTAGGGGGCTTATCCTTCTAAGGAACAATCGTAGGCGGGGGGAGATGCGCATTCGGAACATGGGATCCTCACCTTCCCTTTCCCTTTCACAAAACATGTATATTCTGCGGCAAAAGGGAATATGTCAGGCATAATTACGGCCAATAGGGGCAAAGTTCCTTGATTTTCCCCAAGGGTCATGCTACAATTGAAAACGTCAAGATATTCCTTTCCGGGAGGTGAACTTATTGGCTAATATTAAATCAGCCCAAAAACGAGCTCGGCAGGCCGAAAGACGGCGGGCTAGAAATGTCTCCGCCCGTTCTGCCATTAAAACAGCTATCCGGCGCTTTGAAGATGCCCTTTCTGCTGCGGACGCAGAGGCGGCCCGCAGGGCCTTTAGACGGGCTACCATCCTCCTGGATAGGGCGGCAGCCAAGGGCATAATCCATAAAAACAAGGCTGCCAGGAAAAAGTCGCGCCTGGCAAAAAAATTGGCCTCGTTGCCGGTTGAAGAAACAGCAAGTTAGGGAAAAGCGCCTTTGGCGCTTTTTTTATTTGCCCCTGGGTAAAACAATAATCACCTTCCCTCTGATACCTATTAGTGAAGGTGATTTCTTAGACCCCGGCTCCCTTTGTTATTTTTAGAAGGAGTAGCTCCAGGACAAGATTGGCATCCATGGGCCCCCCCTTTAGCTGTCTATCTGCCCAAAGACACTCCCTTAGACAGGCCTTGAGGGTGGCGGAGCTAAATTGCCTACTTTGCCCCAGGGCCTTTTCAATCACAAAGGGGTGTTGCTTCAATCGCGAAGCCATCACCCGGGGGGATACATTCTTGGCGGCCAGTGCCTTGGTTGCACCAATGATACTAAGCCTTTGGGATAGCAAAAATAACAACAAAAGGGGTGGTTCCCCCGCAGTGAGCATTTGTCTTAAAAGCACCAAAGCCCGGCCAGTTTCCCTTTTTCCCACAGCATCCAGGAGGTTAAAAACATTTTCCTTGATGCCCGGATCAACCAAGAGCTGAATCTCCTCCCGGCCCACCTTCCCTCCCTTGCCCACATATGCGGCTAGCTTTTTTAATTCGCCATCTAACCTATGGAGATCATATTGCCAAATCCTTGCCAGATAAAATGCAGTTTCTCTGTCAATTCCCACTCCCCCACGCCGGAGGTGCCTAGTAATCCAACTGGCCAAATCCCGCCCCTCAAGCCGGGGAAACTCCCATAACCTACCCCGCTCCTTTATTATTTTCACCGCCCTTTGGCGCCCATCAACCTTACCCCGGGTTCTAAAAATTAGGCATGCCGTGGCGGGAAGATCCTCAAGTAGATCCAGCAGCCTTTCCCTTTGTTCTTGCTTAACCTTGCCCCTTTGAAAGTGGGGGCAATTCTTCACCACCACCAGGCGGCGGGAGGAACCAAAGGGTAATGTTTCCACCGCGGATCGTATGTCCTCAATTGAAGACCCTTCCCCATCTAGGCGATCATAGTTGAAATCCCCTTCCTTATCCCCCAGGATACGTTGGGCCAAGACTTTAACAACCTCATCCATAAGGTAATCTTCCTGCCCAAAAAGAAGGTATACCGGAGCAGGGTCCTCCTGCCTCAGTTCTTTAAAATAGCGGCGATAAGTCACCCAAAAATCACCCCCCCAACATGGCAAAACTATCCGGTCCTCTATGTAAACCCTGTATTGGACGGGCCAGCTGAAGCCAAATCCTTTTCCCATTGGTACTAATTTTAACGGCACCATCCAGATCTGTACGGTGGGTTCTTATCCCCATCTGGGCCAGTCTTTCCAATGTTTCCCGGTGGGGATGGCCAGAACTGCTGGGCCCCGTGGATATGACCGCCAGGTGAGGGTTAACTTGCTTAAGGAAGGCTGGCCCAGTGGAATTGCGGGCTCCATGATGCCCCACCTTTAAAACGGTGGCTGCAGGCACCCGCTTATATTGTAACATATATTCCTCCCCGGCGGCCTCCAAATCTCCGGGGAAAAGAAAACTGACCTCCCCCATTTTAAGGAGCAACACCAGGGAATTATTATTGGCATCATCCTTGGTACCTTTGAGCAAATCCGCAGGGGGATGTAAAACTTCAATTTGGACCCCCCGTCCCAGATCAAGGCGGTTGCCGGCTTCAGCCCGGAAAAGGGGAATATCAAGATCCCCTTTAAGACCAAATTCCTGCGGGGGAAATCCGGGGGGAAGGATAAGCCCCTTCACCGCCAGTTGGGATGTAATGGCACCTAGGCCGCCATAGTGATCTGCATGGGGGTGGCTGAGAAAAATATATTCCAAGCTGTTAATCCCCTGCCTCTTGAGGAAGGGCACCACCACACTACTGCCGGCATCAAAGGCCAGCCCATCACCACCCGGGCCCGTATCAATGAGATAGGTTTTTCCCCCCATAATCCTTACAACCGCCGCATCCCCGGCCCCCACCGAGAGGAAGGTAACCTCCAGCCTCCCGGGCCCCAGGCTGGGTATAATCCCCCAAAAAACCAACAAACAGGTTAAAAGTATAATTAAGGAGCGCTGATAGCCCATGCTATTCCCCTTGCCCCTTAGCACTTCATTTGGAACCACAAGGGAGCCGGGCAGCAGAAGCAAAAAAGCATAATATGCCAGCAAAAAGGGTGGTTGCGGTGGAGGCACATAGGGGTAGGCCCCGGGCAAGGCCGCGGTCAGGGCTGTAAAGCGTAAAAACAAAGTTATCAGAATGTTGTTGGCGGCTCCCAGGATTTGGGCCAGGGGGAGAATAAAAAGGCCCACCCCGCAGCTGATAAGACCCAGGCTCATTATTGCTCCGGCTAGAGGGACCGAAAGAAGGTTGTTAAACACTGCATAGGTGGAAAAACCCTGAAAATGATAGGCCAGGATGGGCCATGTTGATAGCTGGGCTGCCATGGAGACGGCCAAGGATGAACCTAACCAAGGGTGTAAAGGGGGGAGGATTTTCCTCAGGGGAAGAAATAAATACAATATACCCCCTGTGGCGGCAAAGGAAAGCTGGAATCCCGGGGTAAAAAGAAGGCCCGGCCGTATCCATAAGAGGATCAGACCCGCTATACTAAGGGCAACGATGGCCTGGGAACGCCGTCGGAGCAAAACCCCGATAATACCAAACCAGAGCATTATTCCCGCCCTTAACACCGAAGCACGAAAACCAACTAGGAGCAAATAAAACCCCGCAGCCGCCCCACTGACCACAGCCCCAATACGGGGGGTTAGGTTAAAAAGTAGCCCCAAACTATAGGCCAAGCCAGCGACAAAACCCACATGCAGACCGGAAACAGCAAGTAGGTGCAACACCCCGCTCACTTCTATCTGCCGCAGTATTTCTGGTTTTAGGGTATCTCTTTGGCCCAAAAGAAGACCCGCCAGCACCTCCCTTTGGGGGGATGGCAGGCTCTTGTCAATAACGGCCAACATCTTTTCTTTAACCCTTATGGCCAGGGAAAAGAGAAGATTCCCCCCATCCCGGGAGATTAGGGTTATCCCCCCCTTATTAGATTGGATTATGCAGCGGATGCCTTGATCCATGAGGTAGGATTTATAATTAAAACCACCAAAGTTGGCCGGGGGATCCGGAAAGGAAACCCTCCCCACAACCTCCACCCGGTCACCATAGGCAAGCTCTAGATCCTGTGGATGCCAGGATTCAATCAGTACCCTTTCCGTCGCCCTTATCCCCCCCACGGAAGTTTGAATAGTATCCACCTTCACAATAAAAGAATGCCTCTCCTCCCCCAAATCAGGTTCCTGCACAATAATACCCGCAACAACAACCTCCTTCCCCCCGTGGGCGCTAAAATGACTGGTCCGCTGCCACTGAAGCTGGTAACGAAATAAACCCAAAAGCACGACAAGTAAAACAAGCAGGATGTGGCTTAATCTCCCCCTTTGCAACAACGACCAGAGGAGAAGGAAAAAGAGGAGAAAAGAAAGGGCCAGCACTATTTTCACACTATGGTGGATAAAACTGCCCAGATATATCCCCAGGGCAAGGAAGAAAGCCATGGTGGGAAAAAAACTATTCATTACCGTCAGCCCCAAAAAATTGACATATTTCTATTTTCCCCCTTCCTTTGCCAATTCCTTTCGGGGCTCCGTAAAAAACTCCCAAGGTAATTAACCATAACAACCCCTCCTAAGGAAGCCTGTTCGTACCCGGCCGACACTTTGGAAAATAATGGTCTTATCGTGGTCCTCCCCCTTCGTGATATACTAATGTTAGGGAGACCCCTAACAAAACTTGGAGGTGGATGGAATGATGGGGAAAAAAAGAAAACCTTTCTTCTTAGTGACTACGGTTTTACTTGGAATCATGATCCTCTTAACTGGCGGCATCCAGGCCCAGGGGGCAGCAACCAAGGAATCGCCAGAAAAAGCAAATGATGGGGCCCTTTTGGCAGAAATACAGGCTTTGGTCGATAGGCTCTCTTCCCCACTACAGGGGGCCCTGACCAATAGGATACAACAGCTTAAGGGTGACATCTATGTGGAAACCAAAATTATCCAAGCAAAAAATAATGACCTGGAAATAGACGCCGAACTGCCCATTATCCCCGAGACCCATACAGCAACTTCCTGGGTAAACGCCGATGTCAAGCAAAGGTTTTTAAAGGCACAGTTGGAAATAGAAGATTGCAGGGGCCAAGAGCATAGACCCAGCCACCCCTATTCACTTCACTCCCGCTACGAGATTCCCCACAACCAAGACGGTCTATTAAGTATTGTCACGGAAAACTACCAGTATACCGGTGGGGCCCATGGCATGACCTTCAAGACCGCCTATAATGTAGACCTAAAGCAAGGGCGGCTGCTTCACCTGCGGGATTTTTTCCCTGAAGGGGATAATTATCTGGCAGACATCAAAGCCCAGATTAAGGAAGCCTTAAATACCGCCCCCGAATCAGAGTGCTACTTCCCCGCTGCCGCTGATACAATTGATGCCTATGAAGGCGATTTTCCCTTTTATATTCAGGGGGAAAATATTGTGATATTCTTTCATCCCTATGAACTTGCCTGTTATGCCGCTGGTTTTCGGGAATTTGCCATTCCCTGGGATGTCCTGCCATAAGGGGCCAAAAACCCTTTCCAAGTGAACAACAATAAGGTAAGGGGCTGACCTGTGTCTAGGCCAACCCCTTATTTGTATTACCGGGTAATTCATGGCTATTAGCCTTTAGCCTTCCCTTATATTCCTTCTTCAATAGGTTTCAATACTTCCACCCTATCATTGCGGGGGGAATTTATTAAAGTTGATATTTCATATCCCTTCATTAAATTGTCCGGGTGGAGTTTTAATACTGATTGGAGTGTTTTTGGAGCAGCAGCCGCTTCAAGCCACAGAGCCCCTTTAGCGCGGGGCAAAACCACCGGCAGGCGTTTGGAGATGAATTTTACCAGGTTATTAGCCCCAGTAGTTATAATGGCACAGCCCAAATATTTGTTGGGGGGGGATAGCTGGGAAAGATCCCCCGTACTACCCCAATATTGTTTTATGGCGGTAGCACGTGGGGGGTGGCAGGCAACATATTTTAAGGGCACAGGACGACATGGCGGCCGTCCCCTGGGTTTGAGCCACAGGTTGCTGCCTACGCCGTGGGAGGTGGCCCCCACAATTTTTACCCTTTTTTATCTAAACAACGAAATGGCACAATAGACAAGCAGCAAGGCCATTATACCGTTTGTAGTATTGGCATGTTTAGAAAAGAGGGCCCTAAATAAAGAGCCAAACATTGCCCAGAGAAGGGTGAAAATAAAGCCAATTGTGGAAAGAAGTAGAGCGAAACCAAATAAGGCCATTGTATTACCTTGATATGCCGGCAGTATATAGGCTTCCAAGGACACAATTCCATAGATATAAATTTTTGGATTTATAAACTGAAGAGACAGGCCAGACAGGAAAGAGTTTTTTGCCTGGTTTTCCTCAATTTCCGCAACAGAGGATTTATAAGTTTTCCAGGCTAAATAGAGTATGTAGAAGGCTCCCATAATTAACATAGGCATCTTGATAGTTGGTAATACAGTGTGAAGGCTAGTACCCAACATTGCGCAGGTTAGCATGACAAGGGACAAGCCTCCCCAAATACCCAGGTTGAAAGCAAATGATTTTCTTAAGCCAAATTTGCTTGCACTGGTCATGGACATAATGTTGTTTGGTCCTGGTGTTGCTGCTGTAATAATGGCATAGGTTAAAAAGTTGCCCCAATTAAGCATGGTAGACCTCCTTGGGAAATAAGGCCTTTGATTGATGGGGCCTTACCGCCAAACCCCTTGCCCTCTGAACAGTATATGATCATTTTACACCGGCAAATAGGAAATTAAATAGCCGCCTAATATTAAACTGGCCACATTAGCGGTAACCGTATATAAAGTAGTTCTACTTTTTTTCTGCTCCTGTACCAATTTAAGAAAAGCGATCATCTCAGCGCCCAGGATCACTAACTCGCCCAATACGAATCCAATCATCCAATATGGCCCTATACCCGGCCCGGTGATTAGGACATTTAGACCACCCTGGGTAAGGATATTGACCAAAAGGAAAACCTGCCAACTCCTCTTTTTTCGGTAACCAAAGAGAAAGAAAATAATACCCTCGATGACCAGGGTAAGCACCAGCCGCAAAGTTACCAAAAAGGGCACCCTATGGGCGGATTGCCCCACGGTAAGGATCTCCGCCTCCATATCAAGGGTCAGCAAATTATTATACATGCTAAAGGTGTCGCTGGGCAGGGGTATAGCAAGGCTCTGCCCACCATTTTCCACCATAAGCAGGGCGTTTTTAAGCCCATCTGCCAACCTGTCCCTTCCGGATGGGAGCATATGGTAAAAAAACCTATAATAGGTCTCCCACGCCTTTTTCTCCTTTGCCAACTCTAGCGCATCCATTTGTCCCCCATCGGACCAGAGAACAGAATCGGAAAACAATAAGGATAAGGATAGATCCTCCGGCGGGTTGGCAACTATCACGGTAAAGCTGGGCGGTTCCGCAGCATTGGCATAAACTATGGGGGGTAATACAATGTGTAGTAATGTAATTGACATTAGGGCCACTATTACTAGGCTGGACCCTTTCATAAAATAATCTCCTAACTTGTTGTAAGTTAAAAATATAAAGAGAATACCCGGTCCGAACACCCATTTTGCCAGTGTAATATTGTCTCTGATTATAATCCTTAACTGAAAATGCCCATCCATGACACCTTGGGCAAGGGAATTCCCACCAGCATGGCTGGCAAAGCCTTAAGGCAAATATCCGGAATCTGACAAGGATTAGCTAGCAAACAAACTGGCGAAAAACTCCATATCTATGCAATCGTCGGAAATTGAATAGTAGTGGTCGTTGTAACCAATAGTATCTTCATCCACAACCCCCAATACCTGAACTATTATATCATTGGCATCCCGCCAAATCAATTGATAGGTCCAGCCCGGGGGAATTTCCATCCTTTTGCCCTTTTTGAGCGAGAAAGAATTGAATTCATTGGTGATTTCCTCAACTATTTCAACATCCTTTATCTCTGTAGAAACATTATCTTCTTCATTTATTAGAACAATGGAGGAAACCCCCTTTATGTTTAGTTGTTTATTACCACAGGCCATGATTAACAACATTAAACAAGTTGCCATTAGAATAAGTGCCACTATCCTTTTGATCTTTAATCCCCCCCAATTATTTAATTTGTTTATTAAGGTGGGATAGTTGGCCCCCGTAATTTCACTTATGCACAAGCCGGGACAAATGCAATTATACTCTATTGACCGTTACTTTTACCCATACAGGAGTTGCCACTTTTGCCAGAACGGCTAGTTCTGTCTGATATAAACCACCTTTATGGGCCCCTCAGCCTGTAAGGAAAAATTACCCTCGGGTTCACATTTTCTTCCCCCATTAGTTTATGGCCTTATTATATACCCATTGCTTGTCGGGATTTTAGTCGCTTGGGCAAAATCCCTTTATCCCCTCCAGCCTTCTCCGGCCCTAACTGTTCTCCCCCCGGAAATAGGGGAATATCCACCCCCCTCACCCTTTTTTGTTGCTAGTTGTTAGACGATAAGAATTCAAAATGGTTCCCCCCCGAGATAGTGGCGTTATTTTCAACCCCGACAGTCATTTCAAGGGCGAAAATAGGCAACCACCTGTCTGGCTATCAACCAGCCGCCGCCAAATCCAACAAATAGGAGTACATTGGCTATTAATTTATTGTCATGGCTATAGCTAATCCCAAAAAACAGAACGAGGAGTAGACTGAGGCAGAGGGCAAAACCATAAATAAGCACTGGTTCTAGAAAAGGAAACATGAGGAGCTGGCCGGATTTTTCCACTGCACTTTCTCTATAGGCCCGGCAGCCGAGGAGGGTGAAGATTACAGTAATAGTGATCAATATAAAAAAACGGCGGGGCAAATTGTCATAAAAGGGGTAATGGATACCAGCCGCATTCAGAGCATAGGCAATCTCAACAAGGTAAGGCCAAGTAAGGGCATTGCCAAGACGGTCGAACCACTGGAGCAAGTTATTATCATAGGATAGTTGCCAAAAGTAACAGATAATTTCCTGTAGTCCTGTCACCACAAACATGGGAACCAAACTAGCGATGGGCCCCACCACCGCCGCCGCCACGGCATGCCCCATAACACATTGGACAAAGAGTAAAAAGCTAAAGATCGCCACTGTAAAGGTTAAATGTAGAGCAGTACATATTGGTATTGCCCCATAAGGAGTAGAAAACATCCAATTACTATTGGCAAAATAGAAGCCGGTGAGGAGGAGCCCATTGATCAGAAAGGCCCCTGTGAGAACCCCTACTCCCATGAGCCATTTGGCACTGTAAGCCTGTTTCCTGGTAAAGGGCATACTGCTAACCAGGGATACAGTAGTCTCCTGGCGATCCTGATAAAACAACAGTAAGGTCAGGCCAATGGTGAGAATGAATAACCAGGCGAAATACCCCCCACCTTCATACAAAAATTCCTTGAACCAATAGGCAAAACGACGTGCAACCATAATTTCATTTCCAGTGACAATCTTCTTTATACTACCCAACTGCTGCGCCGCCTCAAAGGGCCCGGTAAGTACCATAAAAAGGGTAATTGTAATTAAGGCCCAGCGGGCATTCTTCCACTCTTTATATAATAATGCCCGAGGAAATAATTTTTTCATGACTGATAACCCTCCCCTGCTGCATAAATAAACATGTCTTCCAAAG
>JAAYSG010000029.1 GCA_012518435.1 Bacillota bacterium | reverse complement strand
ACAATAAGGGAATATTATAAAGCACTGCAAATTGAAGTGGATGAGGGACACAAGCCTTGGCTTATAGATCCCCTCCAAGTAGCTCTAGAATGGATTAGAAATGAACTGGGGCAAAATGTCTCCTTAACCGAACTAGAAGCCCAGCACTCGGTAGCGGCGGAAGAGTTTTTGCAGATACCAGAGAGCCGCTATATCGGGTTTATTACCGATTTTGAAAACGATAAGTATAGCAAACCTTCCTTCCATTTGTATCCCGTTGAATGGCTGACACTGAAGGATACCAAAAGGCTGGCGGAGCTGGGTATCGATCCCAATGATTTACCCAACGGGTTCTACATTCACCAACCGGATCCTAACTACCCCGTTTTTCTCCAGGCAACAGGGGCAACCCAATATAATATTATTAAACTTGGTGAAGATGCTTCCCATACTGCCGTTACCCTGGAGGAATTTGTTGAGCACCTAACCCAGTTTCCCGATTTTGTTCCGCCCTTTTGGGTTGTCACCAGGGGTGGATACGTCCAGAGCATTACAGAACAGTATGTACCATAAACGGGTATGGCGAAACACTATGGGGTTACGGATTGGGATATTTGTTCCGGCCCCCATCCCCACAAGTAGGGATATTTGCACATCAATTGGGGATATTTCCTTGGAAATTAGACCAAAGGAGGGCAATGAGGATTTGGCCCGGGGGTTTAATCCTGAGGCTCGAAAAAAATGTAGCGCCGCGGGTTTGTTGCCCGGGCGCTGTTTGTGTTTTTTTGCTCTTGGCCACTATTCCACTTCACTCAAAAGCCGCTTTTCCCCGCTAATTTCCTGGATAGGCTTGATGTTTTGGGTTACTTCCATTGTCCCCATGTACTGGCCATCACTGTCCCTTATGGCAAAGTAGCGGATGAGGACATATAAATCCCCCATTTTAATCCAGAAGGACTCCTCATCCTTGGCCCCCGACTTGAAATCCGCCAAGAGTTTTTCAACCACGTGCACACTGGCCGGGGGGTGGCAATTTTGTACCGTACGGCCAATGACTGCCTTGGTGCGGGCAAAAAGGCGCTCCGGGCTTTGGGAAAAATACTTAACCACATCATCCTTATCAATATAGGTTATATCCACCGGCAGGTGGTTGAAGATGGCATTGATTTCCTTTGCTGTCAGGCTACCCGTGGCAAAGGAAACATATCCCGGTTGTTTTTGGAAAACTTCATCCTTGGCAGTGTCCACCCTTGGACCCCATGTTTTTTCTGGCTCATAAAGGCAGTAACCTATTTCATCACTTTCACTGGCAATGCTGTGCCATTCACCTTCTGCAAGGGTTTCCAGGGCTAGGGGAAATAATATGCTTTCTTCCTTAAAGATCATATCTTCAACCCTGGTGCAGAGGGCCTGGGCCTTTTTTACTAGAACCTGGGGTTCACCAACGGGGCTGTCCACCAGGGCCAATACTTCCTTTAATTCATCCCTAATTTCATCATCCACCCCCCACATAACCTGGGGCGGGGCCGTGATGCCGGCCTTTTCCAAGTAGGGAAAGAGTAGGTTTTCCTTCCGGCTGTAGTGTTTGTCTATTTCCCAAAGGTTTTCCAGGTCCTGCTTAAGCAGGGTAAGATTTTCGCTCCCGGGCTGTTCTTCATAGGCCTTGAGATGGGGCCTAAGTCTTTGGTCAAGGAGTTCTTGAATTTTTTCGTTTTCCCTCCGGAAGGTGTAGATGGGGTGACCAGGCTTCTCTTCAGGTTTTTCCTCCCGATGAATTTCAGCAATGGAACCTTTGAATACGGCGGCGTGGACATCACATAGTCTTTGTATTTCCTCCACCGGCATACCTTCTTCAATAAGGCTTTGCTCCATGGCCGATATCTCCGCCGTCGTTATCCCTTCAATGGCTTCGGCAAATCTTTCCTTTACTTCTTCTACGCTTTTGCCATCGTGTAGTTCCATGATAAGTTCCTTAAGTATCTTCTGCCGATACTCCCGATTATCAATGAATTCACTCATGCTCCCATCACTCCTTATTTATTATTATTACACCCAGGGTATATTGGAATACCATGATACCCGCCTCGGGCAGGGGAAAATTATCACTACATTTTTCATTTTAGCGCTAATAATTGTAAAATGGAAGGGGAACCATTAAATGTTTAGCAAAATTTAAACTTACACCATATTGTGCATACTGGCATCTTGTGCTAATATGATTTGTAGCTCTAGAGAATAAAAGGAAATTAGGTGGTTCATAATGTGGATGCGCAGTCATGTTATCGCCATAGGCATCGCCGGTGTGTGCCTCATTGTGGCCGTTGCTCTAGCTGTAAATGGTTTTGTGGGTTATAAACAAAATGCAGGTGGGGGTATCCGGGCCACCGGGTCGGCAACCTGCGACTTTAGTTCCGACTTAATTGTGTGGCGGGGAAGCTTTTCCGCCTATGGTCAATCTACCCAGGAGGCCTATGAAATTATTAAAAGGGATGCCGGCCTTATTAAGGAATACCTCCTGGCCCATGGAGTACCCGAAGAGAGTATTGTTTTTTCCTCGGTAAATATCAACCCCGATTACAGACAGATTTACAATGATGCTGGCTATCATATAGGTTCTGAACTGGTTGGTTATTCCCTTAGCCAAAGGCTAACCATTCAATCGACGGATGTGGATAAAATTGAGCTTATCTCCCGGGATATTACGGATTTAATTGGTTCTGGTGTCAATTTTATCTCAGAATCCCCTGAATACTATTATACCAAACTGGGTGAATTAAAGTTGGAACTAATTGACGCCGCCACCAAGGATGCCAAGGAGCGGATCGACATTATGGCCGAAAAAGCCGGCGGCCGGGTAGAAAAACTGCTCAGTGCCACTTTGGGCACCTTTCAGATTACCGCCCAAAACTCAGCGGAGGATGCCTATCTGGCCGGTGGCGCCTTTAATACTTGGTCTCGGGAAAAAACCATGTTTATTTCCGTACAGCTCCATTATGCCTTAAAATAAAACGGGGATAAAACAGGGGACGGAACTTTGTTTGCTCCCCAGTCGTTCGAACACGGATTTTTTATAAGAAAGGGGCGGCAGATTTGATCTACCGCCCTTTTAGAATTTAAATTGACATGGCCACCGTATAGGCCTCATGAACAGCATCTATAAACTTTCGGGGGGCCACACAGTCGCCTATTTTATAGATTTCATCAACTGTAACCTTGTCTTTCAAATCATTAAAGAGGCTATCATTCGCTTGAAGGCCGGTGGCCATGACAATGGTATTGGCCTTAATGCTCTCCTCCTTGCCGTTTTCATCCTTGACAACAATGCCGGTGCTGGTTACCTCTTTGAGTTGCAAACCGGTTTTTTGTTTTATTTCCTTTCGTTCAAGTTCCGCCAAGAGGGACCCCCTTTCCATAAATATCACATCTTGGGCTATGACCGGTAGCATGTCAATGAGGGTTATGTTCTTCTTGCCCTTTTCCCTTAAAAATAGGGCCGTCTCACAGCCCACCAAACCGGCTCCCACAATGACAATATTATCTTCCAGATCCCTGTAGTTGACCAAAAGTTCCGTGGCCAGCCTAACATTTTTCCCTTCGATGCCCGCCACCTGGGGGACAAAGGGTGTCGACCCGGTACTGACAATTAGGACATTGGGTTGCATATGGGCAACAAGATCCGCCGTAACTGGGGTGTTAAGTTTTATTTCCATGGGCAGATTCATTACCTGTCTAACTAGCCATTGCAGATATTGCTTTGTCCCCTTTTTATAAGAAGGCACCGCTGCTTCCAAAAGATGGCCGCCAAGCTGGCCGCTTTTTTCCATAAGGGTTACATCATGGCCCCTTTTGGCAAGAAATCTTGCCGCTGTCATCCCGGCAGCTCCGCCGCCGGCCACCAACACCTTTTGGGGATTTTTGCTTTTAGTAATTGGGCCCTTATATTCCCGGCCGTATTCCGGGTTGACACTGCAGGCGGAATACTTGGCGAAAAACACCCTATCTATACACTCCATACAGCGGATACAATGGAGTATTTCCTTTTCATTTCCAGTCCTGGCCTTGTTGGGCCAATGGGGGTCTGTTATAAATGGCCTGGCCATGCCAATAAAATCGGTTTTGCCTTCACAAAGAAGTGCCTCACAATGCCCAATGTCAGACAGCTTGCCATCAACTATCACCGGTATATTCACCGCTTTTTTAACCTGGTGGGCATGGTCAACCGACACCCCATCCTCCATGTAGGCGGTGGGAATAAGCAAAGTCATGGCATCATAACTACCCCGTCTAAGGTGTAGCGCGTCAATATTTAGTGGTTCCAGGAGTTTGGCTATCTTAATTGTCTCCTCCAATTCCCGGCCGCCGGGGAAACCGTGATCCAGGGCCAGGCCGACAATGAGGGGGAAGCCTTCACCCACATTCTCCCTCACACTATCAATACAATCCCGCAAAAATTTCATTCTATTTTCCAGGCTACCGCCATACTCATCCCGCCTATGGTTCCAACATGCCGAAAGAAATTGGTCACCAAGATATGCCAAAAAGTGAATATAAATGGCATCGAAGCCGGCTCTTTTTGCTAAACCCGCCGACTTGCCATAGGAATTGATCAACTGTCTTATCTCTTCCTTTGTTAGTTCCTGGGTTTTCATAGTGGGCATGAGAAGAAGGGGGATTTCCGAAGGACCCAGTGGCGGTTTTCCTTCAATGAGCTCATCTGCCAACCTTCCCGTGCCCGGTGATAGCTCTATGGCTATTTTTGCCCCATACTGATGCACACCTTCGACAAGTTCAGTAAAGTATTTTATTTCCGCGGCTGAGTCAAGGGTGGGGTAGCCAAAGGTAGTGGGATAGGGGTCAACATCAACCTCCGGCATCACGTGGGCGCTTATTATAAGGCCCACACCGCCCTTAGCCCTTTCCTTGTAATACTCTATATACCTGTCGGTATACTTGTTGTCTACGGTAAAATTTGTATGGGCCGGTGAAAGGACAATACGGTTCCGCAGCTCAAGGGCACCTATTCTTGTGGGTTCAAAGAGTTTTGGGTACTTCATTTTGACCTCCTAAATGGGTGTATTATAATCTATATTTTCCCTTAACTGCTGGATATTATCCTCCCAAACCACGAAAAGGCAAACAGCGGGGCGGTTCACCATCTGACGTCCCCATGCCACATTTATCTTTTCTTTTGGCGCTCTTTAATTATCTTTTCATAGCCCCGATCCGTGGGGGTGTAAAATGATTTTTCCTTCAACCCCGGGGGCAGGTAGTCCTGTTCCACCTGACCGGCGGGGTAAGCGTGGGGGTACTTATAGCCCTTGCCGTGGTCCAAGGAAGCGGCCCCTTTGTAATGGCTGTCCCGCAGATGGTTGGGCACCTGCTGGCGGGCCTCTTCCTTAACGGTTTTTAAAGCCCTGTCAATGGCCTTGATTACACTGTTGCTCTTGGGGGCGGTGGCGATATAAAGGGCAGCCTGGGCCAGGGGCAAGCGGGCCTCGGGCATGCCGATAAAGTGGACAGCATAGGCGGCGGCTTGAGCCAGTTGCAAGGCCCGGGGATCGGCCAGGCCCACATCCTCGGCGGCATGGACCAAGATGCGTCGGGCAATGAACTTGGGGTCTTCGCCGGCATAGAGCATGTGGGCCAGCCAGTAGAGGGCGGCATCGGGGTCGGAACCCCGCAGGCTTTTAATAAAGGCAGAGATGACATCATAGTGCATATCACCACCTTTATCATAGAGCAAAACCCGCTGCTGGCTACATTCGGCTGCAATTTCCCGGGTAATATTAATTACCCCATCGGTATCGGGGAGGGTGGTTATTGCCGCCAGCTCTAAGGCATTGAGGGCGGCCCGGGCATCTCCGTTGGCAGTACGAACGATATGGCTAAGGGCTTCTTCGGCAATGCGGATCTGCAACCTGCCCAGGCCCCGCTCCTCATCCGTCAAGGCCCTTTTTAAAACCGTTCGAATATTACCCTCGCCGACGAATTCGGCCAGGGTGCGGGGCCGCATCCGCTGTGCCAAGGGCGCATTATCGGCCAAGGCCCGTTGAGCACCATAATCAAGAAGATCCAATTGGTACACCACCTTTTTAAAATGGGAAATCGTCATTAATCAAATTCCCTTGGATGCCATGATAGCACAAGCGACACAAAACCATGCACACCAACTTATTTGAGTGGCAAATGGCAGCAGACAGAGCTTTATCTCCATTATATACCATAAGAAGGCGGTTACTCCCTAACTTGCCTATAGTTATTGATGGGGCAACTGCTCTAGCTAGAACAAATCAATACCCCCGCTGGGGGCAGGATCTTAATTTTAAAAATACAAGCTGACAAAGGATAGAAGTAGACTCGTACTTCGTTAATTCTATACTCCAATTTTAGGGCCTGAAAAATCTCCCGCTGTGTTTTTTCTGCTGACCATCTTGAGGCTTAACCACTGTAGCCCTTGTTGCCCAATTGGACTGGAAACCGGAAACAAAGTAAAACCGGGCGATCCCCGCAAGGCTCCCCGGTTTTGTTAATATCATGCAACTTGCCCATTTTATAGTATTGGCAGGGACAAATATCCTGCCCCCCTGTCCCTGCTCCAACCGCAATTTCCTAGTAAAGCACAGCCAAATCAATCTCCGCCCTCACCGTGAAGAGGGGGTTCACCAACTGGCATACCTTCATATCCACCATTAGCGAGGCCAATTTTAGGGCATCTTCCCGGGTCAGATCCTTTCTCGCCATTAAATAATGCACCGCATCCTGGAGGGCAATCTGCTGGGCGGTAAATAAATCCTGGTGGGATCCCATAAACATAATCCTCTTGCCCCGCTCCAAAACCGGTCTTTTAAGGCCGGTATTCTTTTTGAGGCCCAGCCGGCAGGTAACTGCCGCCCTAACTTCCACTGCAGTACCGCAGACCTCACCATCTCCCTGCCTGGCATGGCAATCACCCAAATGCAGGTAAGCACCTGCCACATTCACAGGTAAATTAACCCTACAGCCCGGGCCAATTTCATTGCAGTCCATATTTCCGCCGTGGTCCCCGGGGGATCCGCAGGGGATGGGGGCTCCCTTAGGGGCCACCCCAATTACCCCAATCATGGGTTTAATAGCCAAAGAAAAGTCCTCATCCCAAATAACCCTGTTGCCCCTTATGGGCAGGATTTTGGTGCTGGCAGAAATCCCTTCCGGCAAAACACCCACGCCAGGTTCCGTTACCATTACACCCTGTTTGTCCAAGTCAATGTGCAAAATATCCACCATTAGGGTATCCCCGGGCTCGGCCCCTGCCACATAGATGGGGCCGGTAGCCGGATTTATCAAGGCAAAATCCATGGCTTCCACCTTATCCCCCGGCTTGCGGATTTGGTTGTCAAAACAATCCTCGGTTTCAACAAGCAAAGTATCGCCCGGTTTAACCTTTACCACCGGCTCCGCCCGACTACCAATGGCAAACTGTTTGTCTTGGCGCGAAAGATGAATAATGTGGTCTTTTTCTACTGTCATTGCTGCTTCCCTCCAAAATAAATACCAAATAGACGGTTTACTTACCCTCCCAAAAACCTGTTCATCCCACCGGCACCTATCGTAATGCCCCCTTGGTGTAATAGACAATTCCAATAGAACCCGGGCCCACATGAAGGCCAATGACCGGGCCAATGGCGGCTATCATTACATCCAGTTTTAACAGTTCCTGTATTTCCCCCGCCAACCGCTGGGCCTGCTCCAAGCAATTTATGTGGTGCACGGCTATTTCTATAATTCTATGCTCCTGATGGTCCCGCAGCATTTTATCCACCATGGCCTTCAGGGCCCTTCCCTTGGTTCTAACGGTTTTTAATACTGTAGTAACACCGTTTTCCACCGTTAGCACAGGTATTATCCGCAGCATATTGCCAATTAAAGCCTGGGCGCCCCCAATTCTGCCGCCTTTTTGGAGGTAAACTAAATTATCCGGGATAAATAAAAAACGGCTGCGTTGAATATTTCTTGCCGCCGCTTCCTTTACTTCCCTAAGGGTTTTCCCCGCCCTAGCGGCCCGAGCAGCCACAATGGCAGCAAAGCCCAACTGCATAGAATTGGAGCGGGAATCTATAATTTCAATCTTGGCTTTGGGGTATTTCTCCAAGATTGTTACCTTTACTTGCTCCGCACTGTTATAGGTGCCACTCATATCCGCTGACAAAAAAATGCACAAAAGGTCATCCCCTTGGGCCACCACTTGCTCCATCTCCCTATATAGTTCACCCACAGATGGTTGGGATGAGACCGGAATGCCCTTTTTCTCCATTAGCTGGTAAAAGGCCTCATTTTCTATGTCTGTCTCCCGCATGCTTTCCTTGGGAAAGGAAACATGCAAAGGTACGACCCCAATATCCAATTCCTCCTTAAGGTCCGGGTCAATATAGCTTGTACTATCAGTTATAACTTTTACTGCCATTGCCATACCCCCTTCTGGGTGTGAATTTTAAGGCGGGACACCAATTCCCCTTGCGTGTTTACCCCTTCCCGTGTCGTTGGCTTTGCTAAAGGAATCATTATATCGTTAGCTTATTATAGGGGTGAAGGGTTGTCAAACGAAATTGTGGCCGCGTTTTGCCACGGCACTTTATTAGGTCGTTACCTTTAATGGCCCGCCTCATGGGCCTACCATACACAATAGGCCTATGTTGGTCATCAGTTTTAATCGGATGGAGAAAATTACAAAATTATGGTGGGTTTGGCCAGAATAAGGTCTTTGTTTTAATGGAAAAGAAGGAAAACAATCCCCGATGACGAAAAATTACTACCAATGGCAATTTTAGAAGTAATAAGGAGCAAAAACACTAAAGGGACTATTTACAATACACTGCCATAGGAAGAATATTATGGTTACCGCTACAAACAAACATGAAGTCGCCAGTGGGAATTTAACAACAGAAGTAAAGAAGGGGTAATAACCAGTTTGCGGGGGTAATCATTTTGCCACCTGTAAACTAAAAAGACCTATATTGTCAAAATGAATCTGGAGGTGTATAGGGGATGAAATTACAAACACTCCTTGAACAAAATAGGGCAAACCACTACAAATTGTTGGTTATCGTGGATAATAATCAGCAGTACCGGAAAATAACCGATGTGTTGGAAAAGGATGGCTGGGCGGCTTATGATGTGGGTGAAAACATTTTAAAAATCATTAAGGACATTCCCAGGGAAAAAATTAAATTGCGGATTGGAGCCCAGATAAAAAAATGGGTTCAAAGCCTTCCGGAAAAAATCATCCTATATAACACCAACATACTTTTCTCCCCCGAACTGGGTAGGCTAAATCCCGTTGGAGCATTTAAATACAGGGCCCGGGATAAGGAAATAATTGTTTTCGTGGAGGGGAATGTTTCCGGAAACCGCATTCAATATTCCACCTATGGGCGAAAAGATCATGCCGACATGGATGTTAGCGAGTTAATTCATCTAGAAATGGGGGAAATCAATGCCTAAAATCCGTGAACTCATTAATTTTGAACCAATAAAGGAAGTCATTGATATTGATGCTATTTCCAATAACAAGGAAATGGTTGAGAACTATGTTATCTCCCCATCCCTAGAAGAACATTTGGTGTATGTCTTCCAAGATCTACAAAAGAGCACCCATAAAGCGCCACAAATAGTGGGGGGCTATGGTTCGGGAAAGTCCCATATGTTGGCCTTTATTATTTCCATTTTAAAAGAGCCGGAGTTGGTTACATATATACAAAACGAAAGGGTACGGGAAGCTGCGGCGGGAATCCAAAGGAACTTTGTGGTCATCCACTGGGAACTACAGCCCAATGATGTTGAATTTAGCGCCTACTTTTATGATCGTTTGGAGTTGCAGCTAAAGGAAGTTTATGGGCTTGATTATAAAGCCCCCGGCACATCCGGTGTTGTGGACCACAAGCGGGAAATATTGAAGGTGTTGGAGTTAATAAAAAGAGATAATCCATCCCGGGGTCTGGCGGTAATAGTGGATGAAATCTCTGATTTTCTCAAGCAGAAAACAAAGGAAAAAATCAACCGGGATGTCCAGTTCCTGCGTGTTTTGGGGCAGGCTTCCCAAGAGTCCGATTTTGTTTTCCTAGGTGCCATGCAAGAGTTTGTCTTTACCAATCCCAAATATGTTGATGAAGCGGAGAGTTTTGGCCGGGTTGCGGAGCGCTTTAACATTATTACCATTAAAAAAGAGGATATTAAAGAGGTCATTGCCAAACGGGTGCTGGCTAAAACAGCGGAACAATACCTGAAACTGGAAAACCTGTTTGCGCAATACACCAAATACTTTTCCATCCTACAAACAAACAAAGAAGATTACATCAACCTATTTCCCCTGCATCCTTATGTAATACAAATATTTAGCGAATTACCCTACTTTGAAAAGCGGGGTGTGATCCAATTTACGGTCCAAGAGGTCCGCAAGATTCTGGATGAAAACTTTCCTTACATAATAACCTACGATAAAATTTTTAACGAAATCATCTCTCGCCACACCATTAAAAACCTTGACGAGGTTTCACCTGTTGTGGAGGCTGTACAGACCCTGGACAGCAAAATTGATCTTCTAGAAAAACGTCACCAGGAAACAGCTCAAAGAATTGTCAATGCCCTGGGTATCCTAAAGTTATATGGAAAAAGCACTAATAATGGTGCCACCCTGGAGGAACTTGCCAATACACTACTTATACTGCCCGCCAATAGGCTGATGGAGGCCCGGGATGAGCTGGCTCTAGTATTGAAAAATCTGCGCCAAGTAACCGATGGCCAATTTATTAATAAAACGGAAGAAGGTTACTACTATCTAGATCTTACTTTGGATATCGATTATGACCAGGTCATAGAGCGCCGGGCAAGGAATCTTCCCGCCGGGGCCTTGGATGAAGAGATCCTCGGCATTTTGCAGGAACAGCTTTTATTGGAAAAGAGTCTGGGAAATGGGATCTTTAATGATACCTGTCGTTGGCCCAGCCGCCGTTCATTTCGGGAAGGAATATTCATCTATGAACGGGGCAGTGGGGGTCAGAAGGGAGCAGAGGGTGAATATAGGTTAGTATTTCTTTCCCCCTTTGCCGACAAAAATCCCCATAAGGCAAAAGCGGGTACCATAACCTTATCGGGTCAGTTAAAGCAGGCGGAAATTTGGGAATTGAAAAAAACAGTTGCCGCCAAGGCCTTGCTCAATGAAAATTACCACCGGAGCATAATGCAAAAAAAGTACCGGAACCTGCGTAAGGATTTTATTGCAACAATGGTTAAGGCCTATCTGGAGACGGGACAGGTAGAAACGGGAACAGCAACCATTAGCATTAAAAGCATAATAAGTCGTGAATTTAGCAACTTTGCCGAACTCTTTTCCCAAATAAAACCGGCCCTTTTGGATGAATACTTTACTGCCAAGTATCCGCAGCATCCCCGCTTTCTCCAGACCATTTCCCGGGACAATATTAAGGGGGAGTTTTCCAGTGCCCTAAAGGACTTAATCTCCAAGGGTGGCCAGCTTGAACTTTTCACCAATACTAGATCAATTTTAAGTGCCCTGGATCTACTGGATAAAGAGGGAAACATCTCCACAACCCAAAGTGGCATAGCAGTTCATATCCGCCGCTTGGCCAGGGAAAACCGGGGCAAAAATATTGGTGTAGAAACCGTTATAGAGGAGTTTTGCCGACCACCCCATGGTTACGATCCTTTAATGACCAGCTTTGTATTTGTTTTACTTACTTATAACGGTGAAATAGCCTTAAAAGCCGCCGGGGGTAAAACCATTACTTCCTCAGAAATAGCAGAAGTCTTCGCTGACGGTATCGAAGCCTTTGCCAATATCCGTTATTTCACCCTAGAGAGCGATTTTGACATCCAACCGGTTATTGACCTGTTTAATGCCCTGGGCTTGGCCCCGGATAAGCTCAGGGTTTCTGTAAAGCGGGGCGAGGCGGTACAGCAATTTCGCACCCGTTATTTGGAAATTGCGGAACAGATAGATATTATAGACAAAAAACTTTCTAGGCTGTCCCTTTATGAAGCTAGCCCCCTGGACCTTACTGGTTTAAAGGCCCTTCACCAACAGGTGGTAACAATCCCCCTTGATGATTTTGAAAGTGTTAAAACACCGGTGGATTTTAAAAAGGTGGTATACGAACCGGAACAAATT
>JAAYSG010000028.1 GCA_012518435.1 Bacillota bacterium | reverse complement strand
GAGACCACCCCGGCCCCCACGGTACGGCCACCTTCCCTGATGGCAAAGCGCAGGCCCTCTTCAATGGCGATGGGGGTAATGAGGTGTATTTCCATGGTTACGTTATCCCCGGGCATTACCATCTCCACACCCTCCGGCAGCAGGACATTGCCGGTGACATCGGTGGTCCTAAAGTAAAACTGGGGCCGGTAACCATCGAAGAAGGGGGTATGACGGCCACCTTCCTCCTTAGTGAGGACATAAACCCCAGCCTTGAATTTGGTGTGGGGTTTTATGGAACCGGGCTTGGCCAGTACCTGCCCCCGCTCTACTTCCTTACGCTCCACACCCCGGAGAAGAACCCCAATGTTGTCCCCAGCCAGGCCCTCATCCAGGAGCTTGCGGAACATCTCCACACCGGTGACGACGGTCTTTCTAATCTCCTCTTGCATACCGATGATCTGTACTTCCTCTTGTACCTTTACCTTGCCCCGCTCCACCCGACCGGTGACCACAGTACCCCGGCCAGTGATGGTAAAGACGTCTTCGATGGGCATGAGGAAGGGCTTGTCAATATCCCGTTCCGGGGTGGGAATGTAAGAATCTACGGCATCCATGAGTTCGAAGATGGGGCCACAGTATTCACATTCCCCCTGGCCACAGCCACATTCCAGGGCCTTGAGGGCCGAACCGATGACAACGGGGGTATCATCCCCGGGGAATTCGTACTCGGAGAGGAGTTCCCTAACCTCCAGTTCCACCAACTCCAAGAGTTCTTCATCATCCACCATGTCGGCCTTGTTTAAAAAGACCACGATGTGGGGTACACCCACCTGGCGGGCCAGGAGGATATGTTCCCTGGTCTGGGGCATGGGGCCATCGGCGGCTGAGACCACCAAGATGGAACCATCCATCTGGGCGGCCCCGGTGATCATGTTCTTCACATAGTCGGCGTGGCCGGGGCAGTCCACGTGGGCATAGTGGCGCTCCTTGGTCTCGTATTCCACGTGGGCCGTGGCAATGGTAATCCCCCGGTCCTTCTCCTCCGGTGCCTTGTCAATTTGTTCAAAGGGAATGTACTCTGCCCCGCCCGCCTCCTGTAAGCAGCGGGTGATGGCGGCAGTCAAGGTGGTTTTGCCGTGGTCCACATGACCGATGGTCCCGATATTCACATGGGGTTTGGTCCGCTGGTAACGTTTTTTGGCCATTTTATTACCTCCTTTGGCCAGGGGCCAAAATAAAATACACTCTTTGGAATATTTAAATTCTACAAGTAGCTGCACTATTCCTGCAAAGGGAGGTATTATTGCGGGAAATAAAATGGCACAATAAAGAAGGGAAGGCCAGGGCAAAAAGCCCCCCTTCCCCATGAAAGATGCCTTGGCCCAGGTGGCCAGGGTCCAGGCCCCCTAGGGGCCATAGCGGAGGGTTCTGGCAGCATTCAAAACCGCCAGGAGGGCCACCCCCACATCGGCAAAGACGGCCAGCCACATTGTGGCCAAACCCGCGGCCCCCAGGGCCACAACCAGGCCCTTTACCCCCAGGGCCAGGACAATATTTTGTTTTACTATTCGGCGGGTATGCCGGGCGATATCCACAGCCTGTACCAATTTATGGGGATTATCATCCATCAAAACCACATCGGCGGCCTCAATGGCGGCATCGGCCCCCAGCCCCCCCATGGCAACCCCAATGTCGGCCCGGGTAATAACCGGGGCATCGTTAATTCCATCCCCCACAAAGGCCAATTTTTCCCCCGGGCCCCGCTGGGCCAATAGTTCTTCCAAGAGCTGCACCTTTTCTTCGGGCAGCCTCTCGGGATAATAGCCATCCAGGCCCAACCCGGTGGCGATCCGGGCCGCTGCTTCCTCATTATCTCCGGTGACCATGAGGATCTCCTTGACCCCTTGGCGCCGAAGCCCCTCCACCGCCTCCCGGGATTCTTCCCTCATCTCATCGGCAATGGTTAGGTAGCCGGCAAAGACCTTGTCCAGGGCCACATAGACAACCGTCCCCGCAATATCGGGGAGGGAATATTCCACCCCGGCCCGCTCCAAGAGGCCCTTGTTGCCCACCAGGATTTTGCTCCCCTCCCGGGTGGTGACGGCCAGGCCCCTCCCCCTTATTTCTTGATAGTCGGCAATAAGGTTGGTATCGGGATCCCGCCCATAGGCGGCCAAAATTGAGCGGGCAATGGGGTGGCTAGAGTGGGCCTCGGATAGGGCCGCCCAGTGTAGAACCTCCTCTTCTGTGAAGCCCTCCTGGGCTACAATCTTGTTTACCCGAAAAACCCCCTTTGTGAGGGTGCCCGTTTTATCCAGAACAACGGTATGCAGATGGGTTAAGGCATCAAGGTAGTTGGCCCCCTTGACCAGGATACCGGAGCGGGAGGCACTGCCCAGGCCGCCGAAGTAACCCAGGGGAATGGATACCACCAGGGCGCAGGGGCAGGATATTACCAAGAGGATGAGACCCCGATACAGCCACTGGGAAAAGACTGCCCCCGGAAGAAGAAGGGGCGGGAAGACGGTTAGGGCCAAGGCGATAAAAACCACCAGGGGGGTGTACCAGCGGGCAAAGGCGGTGAGAAATTTCTCCGTGGGGGCCTTGCGGGCCGCGGCGTTTTCCACCAGGGCAAGGATCTTGGCCACGGAGGATTGGGCATACTCCCGGCTCACCCTGACCCGGAGGAGACCACTACCATTGATATAGCCCGCCAAGGCCCCTTCTCCCGGCTCCACCCGGCGGGGCACCGATTCCCCGGTCAGGGCCGAGGTGTCCACAAAGCTTGTGCCAGACACCACTTCCCCATCAAGGGGGATCTTTTCCCCGGGCCGCACTTCTATCAGCTGGCCCACGGCCACCTCCTGGGGATCGACCCGCCGGCTGACCCCTCCCCCAATTAGGCGGGCATAGTCGGGCCGCAGGTCCAAAAGCTCTGCTATGGAACGCCGGGAGCGGTTTAGCGCCAAGGACTGTAGGTACTCCCCAAGGGCAAAGAAGAGCATGACCGCCACCGCCTCTGGCAGCTGGTCAATGGCAATGGCCCCGGCGGTGGCAATGGTCATCAAAAATTTTTCATCAAAAACCTCCCTTTGGCCCAGGTTTTGCAAGGCCGCCCAGATAACCGGCCCCCCGGCCAGGAGGTAGGCCGTTAAAAAAACCCCGTATTCTCCCAGCCTATGGGGAACAGCAGATAGGGCCTGGGGGAAGAGAAGACCCCCGGCAAAGAGGATACCCGCCAAGAGGGTCCGGATAAAATGAAGCCTCATCCCCCTCAGCCCTTTCTCGCCACTGGCGGCAACCTCCCGGGCTTGGCGGGCGGGAATGAGGACCACCTGGGGTTCAATGCCGGTGATAATCTCCTGGGCCGCCTCTAGGTGGATGGGGTCCAGGTGGATGGATCTTGTGGCAAAGTTTATGCTGACGGGCTCAATCCCCTCAATTTTATTAATTTCCCTTTCTATTTTGGCCGCGCAGTGGGCGCAGTCCAGCTTATCTAAAATATAGCGCATGCTCATACCTCCACATCCCTTGTCTTGAAAAGCTAGCTCCTTCATTTTATTTAATCGTGGCGTATATGTTCCAGGGCCATGGCAAAGAGGGCCATAACGTGTTCATCATCAAGGGAATAGTAGCGGTGCTTCCCCTGCCTCCTGTATTTGACCAGCCGTGCCCCCCGGAGGATCCGCAGCTGGTGGGAAATGGCCGAAGGGCCCATCTTTAAGGCCGCGGCCAGGTCCTGGACACAGAGCTCCTCCTCCGCCAAGACACTGAGTATTCTAATTCGGGTTTCGTCCCCCAGCACCTTAAAAACCGCCGTGAGCTGGGCAACCTCCCCCGGGGAAAGGTTTTGCCTTTTTATCTTTTTCACCACCCTCGGCCCCATTCCTTGGGCTGGGGCCACATGATGGAGTGACATTTGAACAATTGTTCAATCGTTACTTATATAATACCATAGGAAAGACCCCCGGGCAAGCCCGGGGGCCACAAAAAAGAGAAAGGGAAACTCCTTAAGGCTTCCCCTCTCCCAAGCCATTATTTCTTGTCCAACATATCTTTTACCCTATGCCAAAGTTCTTCAATGGCAGCCGCCGCGGGGTTAGAGCTGTATTCCACCACGGGCTTTCCCTGGGTGACGGCCCGGTTGACCCCTTGGTGGAAGGGAATTTGGCCCACCACCTCCACTTCCTCTTCCCGGCAGTAGGCGGCCAGTTCCCTGGTTTTATCCGGGGCCAGATCGTATTTATTGACACAGACAGCGGCCGGCACTTGGAAGTGTTCCGTCAGGGCCAGGACCCTTTTTAGGTCGTGGAGGCCGGCCACGGTGGGTTCTGTGACAATGAGGGCCAGGTCAATATCGGCCAAGGAGGCTATTACGGGACAGCCCACCCCCGGCGGCCCATCGGTGAGGACATATTGGGCCCCCAGCTTCCTGGCCAGTTCCCGGGATTTTTGCCGCACCAGGCTTACCAAGAGGCCGGAATTTTCCTCCGCAATGCCCAGGGCCGCGTGGACCAGGGGGCCATAACTACTCCGGGATATATAATAGTGACCAGAACGGTGTTCCACCAGGGAAATGGCTTCTTGGGGGCATAGGTAATGGCACACCCGACAGCCCTCGCAATCCATGGGGTCGATCCGGTAATCTTCACTAACGGCCCCAAAACGACATACCTCACGGCATATACCACATTGGTTGCAAAGTTTTGGATTAATTACGGCCTTGTCCAGGCCATAAAATTCGTGGGTCTCCTCTACACAAGGTTGTAGCAGAAGGTGCAGGTCGGCGGCATCCACGTCACAATCGGCCAAGACCTTGTTTGGGGCCAGCACCGCCAGGGAACCCATAATTGTGGTCTTCCCCGTACCGCCCTTGCCACTTATTACCAAAAGTTCCTTCATTTCCCCACCCTCCCCTCAATATCCTCCATTAGATCCCGGAAGGCCCCCCGCCAGTGGGGGTATTCTTGGACCAGGGAGGAGCCCCGGGCATAGAGGGCGGCATAGCGCCTATCGAAGGGGATCTTTAGGTGTAGGGGCAGGCCCTTTTCCCGGCAATATTCTTCTATCATTTCATCCCCCTCACCGGCCCGGTTGAGGATAACCCCCGCCGGTAGCCCCAACTTTGCCAACATCTGTACGGCCAGGTCCAGGTCGTGGAGGCCAAAGGGGGTGGGTTCTGTCACCAGGAGGCAGTAGTCCACGTCTTTAACCGCCGCCACAACGGGGCAAGAGGTTCCCGGGGAGGCATCTATGATGACAAGCCCATCCCGCCGGGCCTGCTCCCGCACGGCCTCCACTATGGGTGGAGCCAGGGCGGAACCTATCTTCAGCTTCCCGTGGACAAAGGCTATATTGCCCCTGTTGCCCCTTTGAATTATACCAATCTCCTTTGCTTCCTCCTCCAGGGCCTTTTCCGGGCAGAGCCGGACACAGCCTCCACAGCCGTGGCAGAGTTCGGAAAAGGTGAGGACATGGCCCGCCAGGACCGCAATGGCATTAAAGGCACAGACCTCGGCACAGCGGCCACAGGCTGTACACTTGCCTTCATCCACCACCGGCACAGGCATATTCACCGCTTCTTCTTCCCCTAGGGTGGGGTGCAAAAAAAGGTGGGCGTTGGGTTCTTCCACATCGCAATCTAGAAACTGGAGGGGCCCTTCCGGAGCCAAGGAGAGGGCCAGGTTGGTGGCGATGGTGGTTTTACCCGTCCCGCCCTTACCGCTGGCCACTGCTATTTGCATAGAAATTCACCGCCATTTCCCTTATTTAACATTCGTGCCTGCCATCCACGTGGTGGCACATATCCTCTCCCAGCCGCAGGGTCCCCTTTAGGTAACCGGTAACCACATCCCGGACAGGGCCGGCCACACCGGTAACCGTCTCTATCTTCCTTTGGGCAAATAGGTCCCGGGCCCGGGGGCCCATCCCCCCGGCTATTATACAGGTAACTCCCCTTTGGGATAGGTAACGGGGGAGAAAGCCCGGCTCATGCCCCGGATTATCGATGAGCTCTTCACAGGTTATTTCCCCATCTTCCACGGTAAAAAGTGTGTATTGGGGGCAGCGTCCAAAGTGTTCAGCAACCATGCCTTCTGCTGTGGATACGGCAATTTTCATCTTCAAACCTCCCCATGAATATCAATTTTTTCTTCCGACAGGGCCAGATGGATACAGGTTGGGTAGAACCCCTCGGCACCAAAGGAGACCGGGAAAGAGCCGGCCCCTTAGCCCTGGCTGCCAAAGCGGCCAGCGACGGTGGGGTTACCCATCTTTTCCAGTTCCCCGGCCTTTAGGGCCTCCAGGTTTTCCTGTACTGTACCACCCCGGGAGCGGTAAACGCTAATGCCCGCTGCAGTTAGGCCCTGGCCAGCCTTGGGACCCAAGTTGCCGGTAATTACGGCCTCAACTTCCCGCTGGGCCATCAATTGGGCCGCCGCCACACCGGCCCCACCGGGTCCGGGGCTGTTGGCCACCACTTCAACTTCATCCTTTTTCAGATCTACAATGATAAAATAGGAACACCGGCCAAACCTGCTGTCTACCTCCGCCGCCAAGTCACGGCCCTGGGCCGATACGGCTACCTTCATGCCTTCCCCTCCTTATGATTATAGGGAGGAAGGGCCCTCCCTTCCTCCCCCCAATACCCTTTACCAGAAACCACGCCGCCGGCCCCGGCCCATTCCTCGCCCCAGGCCTTGGCCGAAAACTCTGTACAGGGAACCACCCCGGGGAGGCCGCCTGCGGGGTAAAACACAAAAACCCCTACCACCCCCGGTCATTGCTCCTTGACCCCGGGGCCCGGTTCCATCAAAACCCGGCATCCAGCTCACCCCCTTTATGCTGGTCCAGCTGCCCCTGGTTCCCGGCGACTAACCCCAGAATGTACTTGGCCTCAGACAGGGACCCGGTGGCAGAAGTTAAATTTTCTTTGTCCCCAAGCACAATTAGTGTTTGCCCATGGGGCCCGCCTGATTCAATAATAGGATAGTTTTGGTCATATGTCAATATCCTTTGCCCCCGGGGGGCTATTTTCTGCTCCCGACCCAGGGGGCTGATTAGCCCACCATCCCCGCTATTATGGCAGGAAATACCCTTTTTTTGTTGTATTAACAATAGGAGCGAAGCACGCCACGCCTTCTAGTACTTGATTCGAAAAAGCTGGACCAATAATGATTTGAGGTGATGAAGAAAATGGGTCAAAGGCTTCACTATGCCTGGGTATCCTTGGGGGCCGCCTGGCTGGGTTTCCTATCTTTTGGTCTTATCCGCTCCATTTACCCCTATGCTGTGCCAGCCATGCAAGATTCCTTGCAGATTTCCCATGCCACCATGGCTGCGGTCATTTCCTGTTTTTTTTGGGTAGACATGGTAATGAGGATTTCATGGGGGGCTGTTACGGATCGGCTTGGCAGTAGATTGGTTACCCTCCTGGGCTCCGCCCTCCTCGCCACAGGATTCTTCCTCATGTCCACTGCCAAGAGGGTCTTATATTTATCCCTGGGCTTTGCCATTGCGGGTGCAGGTGCCGCCGCCCTCTTTATCCTGCCCACCCCCCTCTTGTCCCGTTGGTTTGGCCAGCGGAGAAGATCCTTGGCCCTGGGTATCGCCACCACGGCGGCCCCCCTGGTCACGGTGCTGGCAGGTTTTATTGTCCCCCGCATCCTAGCCGTCCGCCCCTATAATTCCATCTGGCTTTATACGGGCTTTATTGTCCTCTTTATCTTTTTCTTCGAATTGGCCTTTCTTGTCAACTCTCCCGGGGAAAAGGGTTTAACCCCCTATGGGGGGGCCAATGGAGAAACTGCCCAGCCCGCGGCCCTTGGGGCAGGCAATCCCTGGGGCCGGGCCAGGGTGAAGGGAATCCTTGCCAATGGGATATTCCACCGGATTGGTGGCGCCTACTTTTTGTTCGGTTGTGCCTATACCGGCATAAATACCTTTCTCCTAGGCTACCTGCAGGAGGTGGGCTTAAGCACTGTGGGGGCCAGCCAACTTTTGGCCTTTACGGGAATGGGCAATTTATTGGGCAGCCCCCTCTGGGGCTTTTTGGGGGGCCGCTTTGCCAGGCGCAATATTTTTACCGCCGGTATGCTGGTTCTGGCCCTGGGTATTTCCCTCCTCATTTTGGCTAATCAAATCTATCCCCTAAACTATTTGGCGGCAATTATGTATGGGGTTGGCGCTGCCGGGGCCATTGTTATGATCAGTGCCATTCAAGCCGACTACTTTGAGAAAAATATCCTGGGCACCAGCTTTGGTTTTTGTGCCGCTTGTTTTAGTATTGCCTCGGCCCTCAGCCCCATTGTCGGGGGGGCAATTGCCGACTACACAGGTAGCTTGCAGGCTGTGATGTTTCTAGGCCTGTTGGCCAGCCTAGGCAGTGCGGCCACCATCCATTCCCTTTCCCTGCCGCAAAGGGTTGGGGACAAGGGCACTAACCCCTAGGGATGGATGGGCCAGGGAGCTGGAATTAAGTATCCCCAGGTGCCAAGCACCTGGGGATATTCTTTGCCCCGGGCCATGGGGAAAATATATGGTCTGGGGGCTGCTTATGTTGGGGGTTCTGGGCCGCCTAGAGGGCAGCCAGTTCCTCATTTTTTAGATCGGTAATAAACATGTGCCCCGGGGCGTGGGTAATCATAAAATCGGGTTTGGCCTCCATGGCAACGGCCTGGGGGGTGCAGCCACAGGCCCAGAATACCGGTACTTCCCCGGGATTTATGGTCACCGCTTCCCCCAGATCGGGCTTGTTGATATCGGCAATGCCAATTTGGGAGGGATCGCCCACATGGATGGGAGCCCCGTGGACGGCGGGATAGCGGGAGGTAACCTGCACAGCCCGCACCACCTGTGCCGGGGGAATGGGCCGCATGCTTACCACCACCGGGCCGTGGAATTTGCCAGCCGGGGTGCACTGGATATTGGTTATATACATGGGAACATTTCGGTTTTCTTCGATATGCCGGATGGGAATACCGGCCCCCAAGAGGGCAGCCTCAAAGGTGAAGCTGCAACCCAGGAGAAAGGCGACAAGATCCTCCCGCCAGTGGGGTGTAATATCGGTTACCTCATCTACAAGTTCCCCCCGCTCCCAGATCCGATACTTGGGTAGGTCGGTTCTTAGGTCTGCCTCCGGTGCCGCCAGGCGGGGAACCGGGGAACCTGGTTCTGTTACATCCAGGATGGGGCAGGGCTTTGGGTTACGCATGCTAAAGAGGAGAAAATCAAAGGCATACTTTTGGGGAAAAATAGCCAGGTTGGCCTGGGCATAGCCAGGGGCCAGGCCGGGAGTGGGGGAGGTAAAGTCACCCCTTCTGGTGGCCTGGCGTAATTCTGTTAGGGACATGTCTTCTGGACGCATACTGGTAGCCTCCCTTCCTTAAAATTTAGTGGGGGAGGCAATCCCCCACTAATATAATATTTAGTAACCTAGGATACAACCTGGGCCAGGGGTACAATCTGGACCCCGGCCTCTTCCAAGGCGCTACGAATACGGCGCACAAAGGCAATTGCTTCTGGGTTATCCCCGTGGACACAAATACTGTCGGCGCAAATATCTATATCCTGGCCGTCAATGGTGGTAACCTTTCCCTCGGTCACCATGCGGACCACCCGGGGCACGGCAATCTCGGGGTCGTGGATCATGGAACCCGGCAGGGCCCGGGACACCAAGGTGCCATCGGCATTGTAGGCCCGGTCGGCAAAGACCTCCTGGGCCACCTTGAGGCCCACTTTCTTACCAGCGGTAATCATGGCTGAACCGGCCAGGCCCATGAGAATAGCCTGGGGGGCCGCTGCCTTGATCCCGGCGGCAATGGCTTCGGCCAAGACTGGATCCTTAGAGGCCTGATTATAAAGGGAACCGTGGGCCTTTACGTGCTGCAGGGGCCGGTCCACTGCCTTGGCATAGGCCGCCAGGGCTCCAACCTGGTAAATCACCAGGTTGGTGACCTCCTCTGCCGTTATTTTCATTTCCCGCCGCCCAAAACCCTGCAGATCGGGAAAGCCGGGATGGGCACCGATGCCCACATTGTTTTTGGCTGCTTCGGTTACGGTTTTTCTCATGGTCATAAAATCGCCGGCATGAAACCCACAGGCTATATTAGCTGAGGTAACATGTTTGAGTACTTCCTCATCTAAACCCAGTTTGTAAGCCCCGAAACTTTCACCTATGTCGGAATTGAGATCAACCTTAACCATCTGTCACCCTCCCATACTAGTTTATTTCTTCCACCTGGGTGGCAAAGCTCTTGCCGCCCACGGTGATGCGAAACTGCCAGGAACGGCCGATGATTTCCCTCAGGGAGGTGGCCCATTTTTTTAGGGCGGCCTCCCTTTCCCTAAGGAGGCGGGTACTTTCTTCCACATCGATAAGCTGGAAACGCACCTTGTCACCGGGTTTAGCTTGGCCAATTAGGCTTAAATCTACACTAGAGACATTGGCAATTTTGGCATAGCCCCCGGTAGTCTGCCGGTCGGCCAGCATAACAATGGGCAGGCCGTGCCCGGGAATTTGCACTGCACCCAGGGGGATCCCATCTGATATGATGTCACCGCCGGCCACATGTTCAATGGTGGGCCCCTCTAGCCGGTATCCCATGCGGTCGGCCTCGGTGGTTACGGTGTATTCAGAATTGAGAAAGGTATCCATTCCCGCCGCGGTAAAGTGATCATCCTGGGGGCCCAAGATAACGCGGAGCCTGATTAAGGGATCGTAGCCGGGGATTAGATCTGGACTTAGCCGGGTTCCCAGGGGGATGTTCTTTACCGCCTGGGCACAGACCCCTATCTTATCCCCCGCCTTCAGGGCCCGCCCCTCCAGGCCCCCTATCTTGCCCCGCAGATAGGTGGAACGGCTGCCCATGACCTGGGGTACGTCGATACCACCGGCCAGGGCCAGATAGGCACGGCAGCCGCTTTTTACCGCTGTAAAGGCAATTTCATCACCGGCCCGGACGGCCACGGTTTCCCAGCGGGGGAACTCCCGGCCATTGATTGTGGCCCCCAAGTCGGCCCCGGTTAAGGATACCTTGCCCGGAGCCAGCACCTTGAACTTGGGCCCCAGGAGGGTTATTTCCAGGGCGGCGGCCCCTTCCTCATTGCCCACAAGGATATTGGCAATGCGGAGGGCATATTCGTCCACGGCCCCCGCCACCGGCATACCAAAGGCCTGGTAGCCGTGGCGGCCGCGGTCTTGAATAGTTGTTAACAGTCCGGGAGTAATGGTTTCCAAAAGAGCTGTCATTTGGCCTCCCCCCCTGTCGACAATTGTTCCCGTTTAACTTGGTAGCTCCCTGCCTCCACCTGTTTCCTGATCTCCTTGTACTCTTCTGGGGAAATAGCCTCAAAGCGCACGTAGTTGCCAGCCTTGAGGAGCACCGGGGGGTCTGAGTAGGGATCATATAGTTTAAGTGGTGTGCGTCCAATTAACTGCCAACCGCCCGGGCTGTCAATGGGGTAGATGCCAGTCTGCTTGGCGGCGATACCGGTGGCCCCGGCCGGGATATGGGTACGGGGGGTCTTTAACCTTGGTGTTTCCAAGCGTTCATCCATGCCCCCCAGATAGGTAAATCCCGGGGTGAAACCCAGCATATAAATAAGGTAGTTGGTGGAGGTGTGAAGCTTAATAACCTCCTCCACAGTTAGCTTGGTATGCTGGCTGACATAATTAAGGTCGGGGCCATATTCGCCGCCATAACAGACTGGTACAAAGGTGACATCGGGTGCCGGTAGCTCCAGTTGACCCAGATTGGCAATTAGCTCCTGCAGTTGTTGTTTTAAAACATCCACTTGGACGATTAGAGGATCAAAATGGAGCAAGACCGACCTATATGTGGGTACCAGTTCTATTAAGCCGGCGAGGGATTCTGCCTCCAGGGCCGCCGTCAAGGAGCGGACGCGGGCATTTATTTCCGGATCAATTTCATTGCCAAACTCCACTACCAGGGCACTGTCACCGGCTGGGAGTAGTCGTGGCTCTTTGTACATTTGCCTCGCCTCCTAATAGTTATTATCCCCAGAGGGCGGCTATACCCTTGAGGGAGCCAATGCCCATGTAGAGGGTGGCCAGGACAATTACTATACCAAAGATGAGGAGCCAGGTGGGATGCTTATAATCTCCCACAATGTCCTTCCGCTGGGAGGCCACCAATATTGTACCCAGGGAAAGGGGCAGGATAAGTCCGTTTAAGGATCCGGCTATAACCAGCAGGGTGACGGGTTGGCCAATGGTGATAAAGATAAGGGCCGATGCAGTGATAAAGCCGATAATCCAGTAGGAAACATTGCGATTGATGGTTTCAAAAAGGGTGCGCAAAAAGGAGACAGAGGTAAAAGCAGCACCAACAACCGAGGTGATACCGGCCGACCAGAGGACAACACCAAAGAACTTGTAGCCCATCTGGCCTGCACCAACCCGGAAGGCGTCGGCTGCTGGGTTGCCCGGATCCAGGGTCACACCCAGGGAAACTACACCCAGGATGGACAGGAAGAGGAGGATACGCATAACCGTTGCCACCAACATTCCCTGGAAAGCACTGCGGTTTACCTGTTCCAAGTTATCCTTGCCCATTAGGCCGGCATCCATTAAGCGGTGCGCTCCGGCAAAGGAAATATACCCCCCCACGGTACCGCCGATGAGAGTAATAATGGAAAAGAGATCAATTTCAGTGGGGGCAAAGGTGCGGACTACCGCCTGGCCCACCGGAGGGCCGGATGTGGCAGCAACATACAAGGTGAGGGCAATCATAAGGAGGCCTAAAACTTTAGTGAAGGTGTCCATTGCTTTACCCGCTTCCCGGGAAAGGAAAATGCCGATACCAATGACGGCAGAAATTGCAGCCCCGACTTTGGGGTCCAGGCCAAAGAGCACATTTAAACCAAGGCCAGCACCACCAAGGTTGCCAATGTTAAAGGCCAATCCTCCCAAAGCAATTAAAAAAGCCACCACGTACCCCAGGCCAGGGAGTACCTTGTTGGCAACGTCTTGGCCCCGTAGACCCGACATACAAATAACACGCCAAATGTTGAGCTGGGCGCCGAGGCTGAGGAGTACCGATACTAAAATGACAAAACCAAAGTTTGCTTTGAGTTGATCGGTAAAAACTGCTGTTTGTGTTAAAAAACCTGGCCCAATGGCCGAGGTTGCCATGAGAAAGGCTGCACCTAATAGTACACTAGCCATACTTGCCTGAGCAGCAGAATCCTTTTTCACGTTGTCTACCTCCTTAAATTAAAAGATAGAAAGGAAAGGGGACAATGGAACACCTGGCGTCACTAACCATCTACCACCCCCAGTTCTTAGCTTGGCATTGGGACAGTCCGGCAATTATCACTATTTATTCTCTATTCATGTTACAATATCCTGCTTGTTCCGTAATAATCTTCAATGTTGGTAGAAAAGGTAGATAAATGCCTATATTACCGGCGTTTGCCAAACTTTAATATATGGTTACTAAATATACCACAAACCCCTTTCTTTGTCATCCCCAGGACTTTTTTTGGAAGAATCACAGCTTTCTTTCATTTCCTGGGAAATAACAACAAGGGGGGCCCCCTTTTGGCTGGCAAGGATGGGCCCCCCGGGTCTAGCCCTTTAAAAACAAGTCGCTATAGGCATGGAGGGCGGTGGAGCCGCCGGTATGGAGAAAGAGTATGTTTTGTGTGCTGGAAAAATAATTTTTTTCTATTAAATCTATAAGGCCGGCCAGGGCCTTGCCGGTGTAGACGGGATCTAAGAGGATGGCCTCGGTACGGGCCATGAGCCTTACTGCCGCCACCATTTCCGCCGTGGGGCGCGAATAGCCAGCACCGATATAATCATCAAAAACTATGACCTCTTCCTTCGTCGGCGGGGTTTTAAGGCCCAACTTGCGGGCCAGGCGGCAGCAAAGTCCAAAGACAGCCTCTCTTTGGGGCCCTTTTGGGCGGTTAATTCCTATGCCCAGGACAGGGATCGGGACATTTTGCCCCCTAATTCCGGTGAGTATTCCGGCATGGGTGCCGGCACTACCACTGGTAACTACGATGCAGTCCAGGGGGAGCCCCATCTGAAAAAGCTGCTGCAACATCTCTTGGGCACAGGCCACATAGCCCAAGGAGCCGATCTCATTGGAACCACCGCCGGGGATTACATACGGTCTGCGCCCCCTGGCCCGTAACTGACGGGCAAGCCCATTTAGCTGAGCCATCATGTCGGCCCCACCATCCACAAGGTGGATCTCCTCCACTCCCAAGATGTGAAAGAGGAGGTTGTTGCCCGCCGCATTTTTATCATAGCTGTTGGGGACGCGCTCCTCCAACACCAACTGGCATTTTAGGCCTTCCTTGGCCGCGGCAGCGGCTGTAAGGCGGCAGTGATTGGACTGCACCGCACCACAGGTTATGACGGTATCCGCCCCCTTTGCCAAGGCATCGGCCAGTAAAAATTCCAACTTCCGGGTTTTATTGCCTCCCCCGGCCAGGCCCAGTAAATCGTCCCGCTTCATATAAATATTGGGGCCGCCCAGAACCGTAGAAAAACGCTCCAATTTCTCAATTGGGGTGGCGGCCTGCATATAACGGCGGCGGGGAAACCTGGTCAAATCCATTTCCATCCCCCTTTCTAAGTAATAAACTTCCTTTTGGACAAGGAACACTATATACTAATCCGAACCTTCCGCATTTATTCCCTTTTTTGACACCTTTTGCCCGGCCTTAGTTGTAATTGCTCTACTGGGCCGGGCGGGCAAAATGTAAAGTGTTCCAGTTGCCCAATCCCGGCATAAAAGCCCCTGAGGAGAAAATATACTTTGGTAACGGTAAATATTCCTTCCTAGCCACCACATTGGCCAAGTGCTCAGTTATTTTCCGCCGCAGCCGGTAATTGGCATGGGGTGGCTTTTCTCTATCTTTGTTGGGGGGGTGATAAACGGTAAGTAATGCGGGGTTTAATGGCGGAGGAATAAGGAACTAAAGGGGGTAGAGGAATGAAACTGTGGCAAAAGGTTTTAGTTGGTTTTGTTATTGGTACTGTGCTGGGCCTACTTTTTCCACAGCTGGCGGCATTAAAGCCAGTGGGAGATCTCTTCATCCGCCTGATTAAGATGCTCATTGCACCCATGGTGTTTGCCTCCCTGGTGGTTGGGGCCTCCAGTATAGGGGATGTGAAGAAGTTGGGCCGGGTTGGGGGGAAAACCCTCCTTTACTTTATGGCTACCACAGCAGTTGCCATAATAATAGGCATTGTTATTGCTTTAATAATACAACCAGGAGCGGGTTTCATACTAACCGAAGTGGGAGAGTATGAGGCAACGGTAGCACCCAGTGTTATTGATGTCCTTTTAGATATGGTCCCGACCAATATTTTAAACTCCTTGGCCGCGGATAATATGTTGCAAATTATAGTCGCGGCCCTGTTCGTTGGTATCGGGGCCACCGTCATCGGGGAGAAGGGAAGGCCCTTCCTGGCCTTTTGTGACAGCCTGGCGGAGACAATGTACACCATTACTGGAATGGTAATGGAATTGGCCCCATATGCCGCCGCCGCCCTAATGGCCTGGGTTACCGCCATTAGTGGGGCCGATGTGCTGTTGCCCTTGGCCAAGGCCCTAAGCGCCGTCTATATTGCCAATATCCTCCATGCCGTCCTTGTATATTCGGGCTCGGTGTACTTCTTTGCCAAAATGAATCCACTGCATTTTTTCCGGGGCATGTTCGAGGCCCTGGCCGTTGCCTTCACCACCTGCTCCAGTGCAGCCACATTACCGGTTTCCATGCGCAATGCCCAGGTGAATTTGGGGGTACCCAATGAGGTTTCCAGCTTTGTCCAACCCTTGGGGGCCACCATTAATATGGATGGTACAGCCATTTATATGGGAGTTTCCGCCTACTTCATAGCCCAAGTCTACGGTATTCCCCTGGGGCTTCAGCAGTATTCAATGATCATTTTAACCGCCACCCTGGCCTCCATAGGTGCCGCCGGTGTCCCCGGTGCCGGTGTAATAATGCTGGGTATGGTCCTGCAGGCGGCAGGCCTGCCCCTGGATGGCATCCTGCTCATTGCCGGTGTGGATAGAATCTTCGACATGATCCGGACCTCCATGAATATTCTGGGTGATGCCGCCGGCGCCGTTGTTGTGGCCGCCACGGAGGATGGTTTGGAGACCTAAGGGCAGCGGGAATTGATGTACTGGGTACAGATAAAAACAGTAGCTGGTATTGGTTAAGCCGCCCCAAAGGAAGGGGCGGTTTTTTTGACCACCTTCCGTTCTAAGATTAGTAAATTGTCACGGTACTGGCACCCACACGTTGTTGATAATCCCAGTATTGGCCACTGTAATTGCGGGCAACACTGGAGATGTCCGGAAGGCTAAAATAATTAAAGATCCCCTGTGGCAGTCGGTCCAGTGCAACCTGGGGTGAGCAGATAACCTCGTGGGCATATAATTGTAAAGTAATGCGAAACTGTTCTTCGTTGAGGGGCAGCCTTTCCCGCAAAAACCACCTCTTATTTGAATTTGTCATAACCCCAAAATTGGACATGGTTTTCAAAAAGGACCTGGCGGATCTGACAACAACATCCCTTTCTCCATGCAGACTGATCATTTTTTCTCTCAGAAATAAGGTGTTTATTTCACTGCCGTAACTGTAAAGGCGAAAAAGAT
>JAAYSG010000027.1 GCA_012518435.1 Bacillota bacterium | reverse complement strand
TTCTACCCCCAAAAAAGGGGCGGGGCCAGAAGCCCCCGCATTACATTCCCGCGGATCTGTTCATCAGTGTCATTGTAAGGGCTCCCCGTGTGTATGTCAAGAACTATCTGAACGGAGGCGATTTAGGTAGCCCTGGAGGATTAGTATTGCTGCCATCTTGTCTATTACCTGCCGTCTTTTTTTCCTGGTAACATCTGCTTCTAATAAGGTTTTTTCCGCCGCGGCGGTGGTTAGCCTTTCATCCCAAAGAACAACGGGTAATTTTAACCTATCCCTTACCAGGGTGGCAAAATTTTCTACCTTTTCCACCTGTTTTCCCCGGCTACCATCCATGTTAATGGGCAAACCCAGTACTATACTATGGACCTGAAGGTCATCGCAGAGTTCCTTTATTCGGGCCAGATCCCCTTCTATGCCTCTCCTTCTTATAACTGTGACCCCTTGAGCTGTCAACCCCAGGGGGTCACTTACAGACACCCCGATGGTCTTTTCCCCCAAGTCAAGACCCAAAAGTCGCATCCCTTCCCCTCCCCAATGAAAGCAATATTTATGAAGCACCGGGAAATTACCCCAGCTGGCACGGCCCCACAGAACATGGGCAAAGGGATTTCTATCTTAGTAAATATAGGCAATTAGCCACGGCCCAGATAAAACCGAACCAGCTCCTCCAAGAGCTCATCTCGTTCTAGCCTACGAATTAGATTGCGGGCATTTTTATGGCTGGTAATGTAGGCCGGATCACCGGACAAAAAGTAACCCACAATCTGATTTATAGGATTGTAACCCTTTTCCTCCAGGGCCTCATAAACCTGGAGAAGAATATTACGGGCCTGGTTTAGATCCTCTTCCCCCTTTACCCGAAAACGCATGGTGGCATCAAAGGGTTGCTCTGTCATGCTTTCACACTCCCCGTAAAAAATACTTACCCACTATATTCGTGTCGGGGAAAGGGTTTTCCTTTTTCCCGCTGGAATTTCTTCCGGCTAGTTCCCAAGCTGTCCTTGGATTAATTCTATCCCCCGGGTTAGGGCTTCCCGCAAATGGCCTATCTTCCTTCCCCCCGCCTGGGCCATGTCGGGGCGTCCACCACCACCGCCGCCGGCAACTCTAGCAACTTCCTTAATAATTTTACCGGCATGAAAGCCTTCCTGCACAAGGTCCGGGGAAACTGAACAGACAAAATCTATCCGGTCATGCTGTGGGGCCCCCAAGAGGATTATTCCCGCGGGTAGTTTTTCCCGGAGGATATCCACCATGGTGCGCAACTCAGCCATTCCCTTGGCCTTGACCTCCTCTGCCAACAGCTTGACACTGCCCAGATCCCTAATCCCATTAAGCAACTCCTCCACCTGTAGGCGGACCAATTGGTGGCCCAGGGCCTCTAGTTCCGCATCCTTTTTCTTGCTTTCTGCCACCAGGGAGGCAATTCGTTGGGGGAGCTCCCCCGGCGTAGTTTTCAACCCAGCAGCGGCTTGGGCCAGGCTATCCTCCAAGGTATTTACATATTTAAGGGCCCCCATACCGGTAACAGCCTCCAAGCGGCGCAGCCCTGCCCCTATACTGCCCTCACTGAGGATTTTAAAGAGACCGATGGAACCTGTTGCCGGGACATGAGTGCCTCCACAGAGTTCAAGGCTATAATCACCAATCCCCACAACCCGCACCTGGTCTTTATATTTTTCCCCAAAGAGGGCAATGGCACCCATTTGCCTTGCCTCTACCGCAGAGGTAACAGTAACCTGAACCGGGCTATTTTTCAGGATCCTTTCATTGATCAGCCTTTCAACCTTCCTTAGCTCTCCTTCCCCAAGTGCTGTAAAGTGAGAAAAATCGAAGCGCAGGCCTTCCCCATTCACCAAGGAGCCTGCCTGCTGTACATGTTCACCCAAAACATGGCGCAGGGCCCAGTGTAGCAGGTGGGTTGCAGTATGGTTACGAGCGGTGGCCAAGCGAAGACTGGTATTTACCTGGGCTTTAACTGGCATACCGGTCTTAATTACCCCCTCCTTGATCTGGCCCCGGTGGAGGATAAGATCCCCGGCCAAGGGGGTACAGTCTTCCACTTCCACCCGGACCCCAGGTGCAGTAAGTAAACCCCTATCCCCCACCTGCCCACCGGCCTCGGCATAAAAGGGAGTTTTGTCCAAAACTAGGTCAACCTTAGATCCCGCAGGGGCCTCTGTCACCACCCTCCCGGCGGAAATTATTGCTTCAACCCGGCTATCTGCAATTAATCCTTCGTAGCCCACAAAGCTTGTGGGAGCTATCTCCCTTATTTCCCGTTGGGTGTCTTCCCCCACCAACATCCCATCAGCCTTCTGGCGGGCGGAGCGGGCCCTTTCCCGCTGGTCCTCCATGGCCCGGGCAAAATCCTCTTCAGCTATTTGAAAGCCCTTCTCAGCCACTATTTCTTTGGTGAGCTCCAAGGGGAAACCATAGGTATCATAAAGGCGGAAGGCCCTTTCCCCGGATAATACCTTCTGATTCTTGTCCTTCATTTCCCGCAGGTATGTGGAAAGAATGTTCATACCCCCCTGCAGGGTTTCCCGGAATCGATCCTCTTCCAATTTTATAACCTCCCGGATCAAATCCCTTTGCTTCCCAAGTTCCGGGTAGGTCCCTTCACCAATGGCGATGACTGTATCCGCCGTTAGGTGAAGGAAGGAATCCTTGATGCCCAGAAGTCTCCCATGCCGTAGAGCACGGCGCAGGAGGCGGCGGAGAACATAGCCCCGGCCTTCATTGGTGGGTAAAATACCATCCGCCACCATATGGACAACAGCCCGCAAATGATCGGCAATGACATTTAAGGAAAGTCTATTTTTTCCCTCATCTTGATTAACACCCGCCAACTGGGCAACCCCAGTAATTATGGGTAGGATAAGATCAGTATCATAATTTGAAGCTACCCCTTGCATCACCGCCGTAATTCGCTCCAGGCCCATGCCTGTGTCAATATTCTTCTTGGGAAGGGGGGTGTAGTTTCCATCCTCATCCCGATCGAATTGGGTAAAAACCAGGTTCCAAATCTCCAAATACCGATCACAATCACAGCCGGGGGCACAGTGGGGAGAAGCGCATCCCCATTCTGGCCCCAAATCGTAATAAATTTCCGAACAGGGACCACAGGGGCCCGGACCAATTTCCCAAAAGTTGTCCGCTTTTCCCAGACGTACAATCCTGCCTGCGGGGACCCCGATTTTTTTTCTCCAGATGGTATATGCCTCGTCATCTTCCCTATAAATACTGACCCATAATTTTTCCACTGGAAGCCTTAATTCCCCAACCATAAATTCCCAGGCCCAGGCAATGGCCTCCTCCTTAAAGTAATCGGCAAAGGAGAAGTTGCCCAGCATCTCAAAAAAGGTATGATGGCGGGCCGTTCGCCCCACATTCTCCAGATCCCCCGTGCGCACACACTTTTGGCAGGTGACAATTCTTGGCCGGGGTGGGGTTTTCTGACCGGTGAAATATGGCTTAAAAGGTGCCATACCGGCGCCGATGAGGAGCAGGCTTTGATCATTTTCTGGAATCAAGGATGCACTGGGCAAAATCAGATGGTCCTTAGCCGCAAAGAACTTGAGGAATCTTTCCCTTACTTCATTACCTGTCATCATTTTAATTGCCTCCTTTAGAAAAAGGTAAAACCCCTCTCTCTTAGGGACGAGGGGTTTTTCCCAACGTGGTACCACCCTTTTTCGCCGATACTTCGCAGAAATCGGCCTCGGGAGGTGCCCGTTAATCAGGGCACCCGGCAGTCTAACGGCTGCCAGACGGAAAAACCTACTTTATTTTCAGTCTTCCAGCTCCGGAAGGGCTTCCACCCTCCCATTCCCCGGGAACCTTCCAGCAACAGGGTCCCCTCTCTGGTGGGTGGGACAGGTGTACTTATTTCCATCATAGCTTGTATTATTTGCTATTCATATAGGATTGTAGCCAATCCCGGGGGTTTTGTCAATTGTTTTCCTTCCCCAAATTATTCGGCAAACAAAAGGAGTTGGTTTGTCTCCGGTAATGCATTTAGACAGCCCATCTCACGTAAGGATTCGATGACCTTTTTGCTCAGCCGCGCACGGGTACGGAGATCCTCCACCGAAGTAAAGGCACCCTCCCTACGGGCCTGAACAATATTTTTTGCTGCCGTCTGCCCCACCCCCGTCAGGGCAGAAAAGGGGGGTAATAAGCCCGTAGGGGTAATGATAAATCTGCGGCTATCCGACTTATCCAGATCAATTCCCCGGAATTTAAACCCCCGGGCATACATCTCCAGGGCCACCTCCAGTAAGGTGAGCCTACTCCTTTCCCTAACCGTAGCCCCATTACCCTTTTTCTCAATTTCGGAAATCTGCCGCCTAATACTGGCCAAACCTCCCAGGGCCCAGGAAACATCGAATTCCCCCGCCCGTAGGGTATAGTAGGTGGCGTAAAAGGCCTGGGGATAATGAACCTTGTACCAGGCAATTCGGTAGGCCATTATGACATAGGCCACGGCGTGGGCCTTGGGGAACATGTATTTTATCCGCTGGCAAGAATCAATATACCATTGGGGGATCCCGGCAGCTGACATTACCATGATATCTTCCTTATCTAGGCCCTTTCCCCTGCGTACCTGTTCCATTATGTT
>JAAYSG010000005.1 GCA_012518435.1 Bacillota bacterium | reverse complement strand
GTTCAAATCCCCCTAGGGTCACCAGGGCGAATAGCTCAGCTGGGAGAGCACCTGCCTTACAAGCAGGGGGTCACAGGTTCAAGTCCTGTTTCGCCCACCATTTTCCTGGAGCTGTAGTGTAGCGGTGAACATGCCGGCCTGTCAAGCCGGAGATCGCGGGTTCAAATCCCGTCAGCTCCGCCACGAAGTCAGTAATCCTTACTGGGGTTGCTGACTTCTTTCCCTTTTTTATAATTCTTGACTAAGGGCTGGCAAGCGGATATAATTAAAGACGGCGGATATAATGGGCGGAAGTAGCTCAGTGGTAGAGCATCGGCTTCCCAAGCCGAGGGTCGCGGGTTCGAATCCCGTTTTCCGCTCCAAAAGCAACAAAAAACGGTAGGGATCTTGGATCCTTACCGTTTTTTTTGCCAGGTAACATCTGGGAAAGGGGGTTGCTCGTGGGTGTTTTCCAGCCCCTTGGGAAGGGAAGAATAGGAGAAAGGTCCTAGTGTCCCGTGTTGAAACCTGTCGAAGTGTGTGCTAAAATATGCCATATACGGAAGATGTGTACAATATGACATATTATAACCTGCTATTTCTGGAGAACCTTCCATTATCCCGGTACATTGGGACTACCCTGCTGTACCCCCTTAGCTGCATTACTATGAACCACCATCTGTCAAATCTTCCCCATTTAATGGAGGAGATAAGATGCAAAAAAAAGTAGGCCAGGGGCAAGGCTACTATTTCCCGGACAAGCTACGGGAACAATTATCCCAAATGGCCCAGCACCCCCTTACTGTAATTGAGGCTCCCTCGGGTTTTGGTAAAACCACGGCGGTAAGGGAATACCTTAATGAAAACCTTCCCGCCACCGCACGCCAATTTTGGTATACTTCCTTGGGTGAGCCGGCCTCGGCGGCATGGAAAAACATTTGCGAGCTTTTTTCCCACTTGGATGTTGACACCGCCGCCATATTACAGGACCTAAAGATGCCCACCCAGGATACCCTTTTTCATATGTCCAGCCACCTGCAAAATATTAGATGTGAGCAAGAGACTTATTTAATATTGGATAATTTCCATCTTGTGGATTGTGATATTCCTTGGGAACTCATGGGCTTTTTATCGCTCCACGGCAATCCCAACCTCCATATAGTATTTATTACCCAGCAGTTGGAACATAGGCAGAAGATTTCTTTACACAACAACAATATTTACACCATCAATGCCTCCTCCTTTTTCTTTAGCAGGAAGGATACGGCCAAGTTGTTCCGCCGGGAGGGAATTCGTCTCAGTGATGAGGAATTGGAAAGTATTTATATGAGCACTGAGGGATGGGTGGCAGCCATCCGCCTGCAGCTTGTTAATTATTTGGAAACAAACTCCTTAGCCCCCGCCGCCGATATTGAACAATTGGTGGAAGGGGCCATTTGGAACCGCCTTTCAGAGGAGGAACAGGATTTTCTCCTTTCTGTTTCAGTTTTTGAAAGCTTTACGGTACGCCAAGCGGCCGTCATGCAAGGGGTGGCTGTTCTACCGGAGAAAATCGAAACCCTTCTGAAAAACAACGATTTTATTAGATATTTGCCGGAAAAGCAGGTCTACAATATACATGGTATTTTGCAGGATTACCTGCAAAACCGCTTCCACCACTATCTGGCGGCTGAACACCGAAAGGACATATTTCGCCGGGCCGGGGATGCCTGTGCGGCCGAGGGAAAATATTGTACAGCGGCTGAATTTTACTATAAGGTGCAGGATTTTGCCGCCATCCTTTCCTTACCCTTTACCGCTCGCTATTTCAATGAGCGGAGGGAAAAATACAATTTGCAATTTTGCGCCCAGCTGGTTAACCGCTGTCCCGAAGAAATATTGGGCAAGTACCCCCGTACCCTTCTATCCTTGGCCTACCTTACTTACAGCAATGGCTACCTCAATGAATACCAAAAGTTGTGCCGGATCCTTTCCCAAATAATTAAAGAGCAAGGGGATTGCGGGGATGGGGAAGGGGAAAAAATAAAGGGTGAATATGCCCTCCTCACCTCCTTGGGGGACTACAATGATCTTGCTAAAATGAGGGAAAAACAGCAAAGGGCCTGGGAAATATTGCGGGGGCCATCTACCATCATGCAAAGGGATACCCCCTATTTATTTGCCACCCCCTCCATACTGGCTGTACTTTGGCGCCATGTGGGGCAGCTGGGGGATGTGCTGGCACAAATGGAAGAAGAAAAATCAATTTATCGCCAATTAACGGGCTACAACGGTGCCGGCGCCTGCCATGTGCTAAAGGCCGAGGCAATGCTCATGCAGGGAAAGGATGAAGAGGCAGCAATACTTTGCCATAAGGCCCTCTACGAGGCCCGCAGCCACGGCCAAATTGGCATTTCCATCTGTGCCCAATTGGTTTTGGCCCGTTTATCCATCTTGCGGGGAGATGTGGAGGCCTACTCCAAAGCCCGGAAAAATATTGAAGTTTGTGGGCGGGAAAGTCCCAGCTTATATGTATTTCGCCAGGCGGAGCATTCCCTCTCTTACCTCAGCCTTCTGCTGGGGGTCCAGGATAAGGTTGCCCCCTATTTTTATGATATGGGACGGCTTAAAGAAAAATTGTATGCCCCCATCGTTCCCCTGGCCCAAACCCTGCACCTCAAGCTTCTGCTTTTGGAAGGGCGGCTGCATGAGTTTTATGGCATCTGCCGGCTGTTACTAGAGGAGTATAGCACTGCCTGGGGAAACATTGTGTATCTTATGCCCCGCCTCCACCAGCTCCTCCTTTTGGCCCGGACAGAACGCATCAGGGGGAGAGCCTTGGCAGGGCAGGACCATCTAAAGGAGGCCTTGGCCCTGGCCTTGCCCGATGGAATTTACCTCCCCCTGGCCGAATATGAGGGTATGGCTGAATTTCTGGCCGAACTGCCCCTAAGTGCCTTTGCCGTGGCGGGGCAAGACGGCCCTCCTTTGGAGGCCGAGAAGACCCTTGATAAACTATTATCCCTTTGCCAGCGCTGGCAAAGGGGTCTGGAAAAAATAAAAACTGCCCTTATCCAAGGAAAGTCTCCCCTAACCCCCCGGGAAAGGGAAATTGCCCTTTTGGCCAAGAAGCGCCTTACCGGTAAGGAAATAGCGGCCAAGCTGTACATATCGGAGCATACCGTTCGGACGACCCTAAGAAATGTCTACAGCAAACTCAACATTAATTCCAAATTCGAGCTGGCCTCCTTGAACTTCTGAGGTAAAAAACAATTTACCACATAATTGGGTATGAATAAAATGCAAACCTCCTGTATTATCTACAGTGGGTTAATTTTTTGCCAGTGGTATAAAATCACCCGGGTTTTACCCTCTCCCACAGCCTTACCCAGAAGGGCAGCATTACAGGGTAGCACCAAAAAGCAATAAATCGGATGGAAGGGAAAATAAAGGAGGAATGGGAATGGATAATGGTTTTTCCCGGGAGCCGATGCTGGACATATTTATCTACGAAACGATGCAGAACATAGAACAGTTGGAGGCGGCAATACTGGCCGGTGAAAAACAGAACCGTCTCACACCGGACACGGTCAACGAAGTATTTCGCCTTATGCATACCATCAAGGGATCAGCCGCCATGATGATGTGTGATAACATCGCCTCTCTGGCCCACGCCCTGGAGGATCTCTTTGCCTATATTCGGGAAAACCAGCTGGAGGATGTGGAATGTGGGCAGCTCTTTGATTTGGCTTTAGAAAGTGCGGATTTTATTAGCCTGGAAATGGAAAAGGTGAAGAAAGGCATGGATTTGGATGGAGATCCGGCGGGCCTTATAGCCGGCATTAGGGAGTGCCTCCACATCCTAAAGGGGGAAAAACCTGCTGAAGATGAATTAAAAACAAAGGAAGCACCCCCCGCTGCCCAGCATTATTACCTGCCGGCCCAGGTGGTTGACAAGGCCGATGACAGAAAAACCTATGAGGCTATCATTTTCTTTGAAGAAGGCTGTGAAATGGAGAATATTCGCGCCTTTGTCATTATCCACCGGCTGAAGGAAATTACCCCTGATTTTCGCCATATCCCCTCGGATATTGTCGCTGATGACCAAAGTGTGGACCTGATACGGGAAAAGGGCTTTACCATCTACTTCAAAACCTCTTGGGACTATGAGAAACTATACGACTTTTTTATGGGTACTGCCTTTGTCCGGGACTTAACCCTACGGGAGGTAGAGGAAGATAAGCTCCTCAGAAACCTGACCGAACCGCAAGATCTGACCCTTGAGACTCCGGCCCTGAAGGTCCCGGCCATAATAGACGGGGACCTGGGGGTTCCAAGGCAGCTGGATGTGGGGGGGGGCCGGCAGAGTATTATAAGTGTCGATGTGGCCAAACTGGACAAGCTTATGGACCTTATGGGTGAGCTGGTGATTGCCGAGGCCATGGTTACCCAAAACCCCGAAATAAGCGACCTAAAATTAGATAGTTTTGCAAAGGCGGCCCGCCAATTAAGAAAAATAACGGGGGAAATGCAAGATACCGTCATGTCCATCCGCATGGTACCCCTTTCGGCCTCCTTCCGGAAAATGTACCGGCTTGTCCGGGATATGAGCAAGAAATTAGGCAAGGAAATAGATTTAATCCTCACCGGTGAAGGGACCGAGGTAGACAAGAATATCATTGAACACATTTCCGATCCTTTAATGCACCTGGTCCGCAATGCGGCCGACCATGGTATTGAGACCCCGGCGGAACGCCTAACAGCGGGAAAACCCCAAAGGGGGCAGATTGTTTTGGCGGCCAAGGGTGCCGGCAGTGATGTCCTTATCATTGTCCAGGATGACGGCCGGGGCATTGGCAAGGATGAAATAATACAAAGGGCCAGAGAGCGGGGGCTTTTAAATAAACCTGCTGAAGAAATGACCACGGAGGAGATCTACAACCTTGTTTTCCTACCGGGATTTTCCACCAATGAGAAGGCTGGTGAATTTTCCGGGCGAGGGGTCGGTCTTGATGTGGTAACAAAAAATTTAGAGGCCATTGGGGGTTCCGTTACCTTGGAAAGCACCCCGGGGGTTGGTACCACCACCACCCTAAAAATCCCCCTCACCTTGGCCATCATCGATGCCATGAATATTCGGGTGGGTAGCGCCAAATACACCCTGCCCACCACATCCATCAAGGAAACCTTCCGGGCCAAGGCCGCGGATCTTATCCAAGATCCCGAAGGGGAGGAAATGATCCTGGTCCGGGGAGAGGTTCATTCTATACTACGGCTCCACGAAGTTTTCGCCCTGAGGTCTGACCATACCGAGCTGACAGAGGGAATTATGCTTATGATTGAACAGGATGGCAAGTGCCGCTGCCTCTTTGCCGATGAGCTCCTGGGGCAGCAACAGGTAGTGGTCAAGGCCCTGCCTCCCTATCTAAAAAGCATAAATAAGGTGGAGGGGCTGGCGGGGTGTACACTCTTGGGTGATGGCAGTATCAGCCTAATACTTAATGTCGGTGGCTTGTTGGCCATGTAAAAATGAGCCGGCAGCCATCCTGCGGCCATTGGCCCTAGGGCGACAATGATGCCAGTTTACAGCCTGGGGGAAGGGCCGGCCATGTGTGTTTGCGGTGCTCCCGGCTTGTTGGACGAGGGGCCCGATTAAAAAAATGTTAAGGAGGGTATGAAAATGACGACACAGGCGGAAATAGCGGATTTGAGGGAAATGGGGGATGAGGACACCCTGAAGGGAAAGTACCTTATCTTTACCATGGATAAGGAGCTTTATGGTATAGAGATCCGCTATATCACCGAGATCATCGGCATTCAGCCCATCACCAAGGTTCCGGAAATGCCTCCATATGTAAAGGGCATCACCAACCTGCGGGGGCAGATCATTCCTGTTATGGATGCCCGGCTGCGCTTTAAAAAGCCGGAGCGGGAATATGATGACCGGACCTGTATTATTGTCCTGGACACCAATGATATTTCCGTGGGCCTCATCGTGGATAGTGTTGTGGAGGTATTGACCATAGCAGATGAAGATATTGCCCCACCGCCGGAGATAAGTAAGGGCGGGCAGAGGTATATCAAGGGAATTGGCAAGGCCGGCGATACTGTCAAGCTGCTCCTGGATTGTAAAAGACTGCTCACCGCCGATGAAGTGGATGCCCTCAGTGAGCTGCCATGACCTTAATTAGGTGGTTTGAAGGGGTATCCGCTGCTCCTTCATCCCCATAAGGCGGGAAGGTATTGTTTGTCATTGAGGAGCGGGATTTTCAGGAGTTTGCAGCTTATATTAGAAGTAACTACGGCATCCACCTAAAGAGTGCAAAGAAAACCCTGGTGCAGGGTAGGCTAGGGCCTCTTTTGGCCCGTCTAAACATGACAAGCCTGCGGGAATACATGGATTACGTCCAGGCAGACACCACTGGTCAGGCGGCAACCCTCATGCTCAACAGGTTGACCACCAACTATACTTTTTTCATGCGGGAACCAGAACATTTTCGCTATTTTAAGCGGGTGGTTTTACCTTACTTGGAGAGGACAGTAGAGGATAAGGATTTACGTATTTGGAGTGCAGCCTGTTCCACCGGCGAAGAACCCTATACCCTGGCCATGATTATTGCCGAATACTTTAGTTTGCAAAGGGATAGCTGGGATACCAAGATATTGGCCACGGATATTTCCCAGAAGGCCTTGGCCTTTGCCCGGACTGGCATCTATGACAATGGGGAGGTAGCTACCCTGCCGAAGGCTTGGCAGAGGAGGTACTTCAAGCCCTATGATGCCAACCGGAGCATTCTGATAGAAAGAATTAGAAATGAAGTGATCTTTGCCAATATCAACCTGATGAAAACCCCCTTTCCCTTTAAAAAGAAGATGCATGTCATATTTTGCCGCAATGTCATGATCTACTTTGATACAGAAACAAAGGAAAACCTGACGGAGCGTCTGTATGACATTACCGTGCCGGGGGGATTTTTGTTCATCGGCCACTCCGAAGGTTTAAACCGGACTAAAACCCGCTATAAATATGTGATGCCGGCGGTCTATAGGAAGGAGTAAGTTGGTATGGTGAAAAACAAAAAGATCAGGGTGCTGGTGGTTGAAGACAGCCTCCTCTTCCGGACGGCCATAACCAAGGTTCTGGCCGCCGATGAGCAGATTGAAATAGTTGCTGTGGCAGCAAATCCATCGGAGGCCAGGGATAAAATTATTGCCACCCGCCCCGATGTTATAACCTGTGATATTGAAATGCCTGTCATGGATGGGATTAAGTTTGTGCGTTGGCTGCTGCCCCAGTATTTTGTTCCGGTCATCATGGTCAGCGCCATCAGCGACAAGGTTTTTGAGGCCCTAAGGGCCGGAGCAGTAGACTTTGTCGTCAAACCTGATCAATATTCCCCCCAAGGTCTTAAGACCTTTGGCCAGGATCTTAGCCAAAAGATAAAGGCCGCAGCTGCCGTCAAGGCCCCGGTGCCCAAGGTGGAGGAGGATGATGGAAGGCGTATTACCACCGGCATCAGCAAGGATTCGACAAAAATTATTGCCCTGGGGGCCTCCACCGGAGGTACAGAGGCCATCCACAGCATACTAAGGGCCCTGCCCCCCAATGTCCCCGGAATAGTGGTTGCCCAACACATTCCCCCGGTTTTTTCAGAAATGTTTGCCCAACGTCTGGACAAGCAGACGGCTTTAGCGGTTAAGGAGGCGGAAACCGGGGATTATGTCGATGCGGGGACGGTTTTGGTTGCTCCGGGGGATAGGCATATGGAAGTGGAAAAAATTGGGGAAAGATACCGGGTAAGGTGCCATCAGGAGGAAAAGGTCAATGGGCACCGGCCCTCGGTGGATGTTCTCTTTAATTCAACGGCTGTGGCGGCCGGTGGCAGTGCTATTGGCATCCTGCTCACCGGTATGGGCTATGATGGTGCCAGGGGCCTTCTTAACATACGCTGTAAGGGGGGCAGAACCATAGGGCAGGATCAGGCATCCTCCGTTGTCTATGGTATGCCCAAGGTGGCCCATGATATCGGGGCTGTGGAAATACAGACTTCCCTAAAAAAGATCCCCTATGTTTTGATCAACTTACTCAAGTAGGTGATTTCCATAGTACACACAATAGGAATGGGAGAATACCTTGTGACCGACAGAGAAGGTGATGCCATACGGACTTTTTCCCTCTCCACCTGTGTTGCGGTAACGGCCTACTGCCCTCACAAAAAGGCTGCGGGAATGGTGCATGTGGTACTCCCTTCCCCCTTCCACCACCGGGATAGGAGGGAACGTCCGGGTTATTTCGCCCTTACGGGAGTTCCACTTCTTATTGAAACCATCTGCCACCGCTACGGCTGCCGCCGGGAGGAATTGCAAATTAAGATGTTCGGCGGCATGGAAGCCAAGAAGGGGCTGGATATCTTTCAGGTGGGAAAACAGAACATTAATACCGCCAGATATGCCCTAAGGAGGCTGGGGCTGAGGGTAAAAAAATCAGATCTGGGTGGAAACATGAGTAGAACCATAGAAATGGAAGTAAAGACGGGGCGAGTAAAGGTTTACCTGCAACCCTTGGGTTAGAAGTATAAGGGAGGTGACCACCCCTTGTTGACAGGCATAGCAGAAAAGGATCAGGTGCCTTTTTTAATGGCCACCCTATCTTGCATCGGCGATGGCATCATAGTGACAGAACCCCAGGGGAAGGTCCTCTACATCAATGCCTCGGCAGAAATACTGACGGGTTGGGGTGTAAAGGAAGCCCTGGGAAGGCCCTTTGGGGAGGTATTTCCCCTCATAAACTACTATACCGGCGAAAATCAGGAAAACCCTGTTTTTAAGGCCCTACGACAAGGGGAATCTGTTGGATTAAAAAACCACACGGCCTTGGTTACCAGAACCGGTAGACGGTTCTTTGTTTCTGCCAACTGTTCCCCCATTTACAACAAGGATGGTGGGGCCGAAGGTGTGGTGGTAGTATTTCGCGATATAGACCGTATCAAAAGTATCGAAGAGGAAGTCCGGCGGAGCCGCGATGCAGCCCAAAGGGCCAGCCGCATCAAAAGCGAGTTTATCGCCAACATGAGTCACGAAATCCGCACCCCTTTAAATGGCTTGCTGGGCATGGTGGGGCTCCTTCTTCGAACTGAAATGACCCCGGAGCAAAGGGAGCTAATTCAAATGCTGGAGGTAAGCGCCAACAACCTCCTCCATGTCATCGGCGGTATTTTGGACTATTCTCAGATTGAAGCCGGTAAAATACAGGTTAAAAATATCCCCTTCGACCTGCAGCTTTTGCTGGATGGCTTACTTGCCCTTCACCGGGTTATGGCGGAGAAAAAGGGCCTAAAATTAAGGTGTAAGATGTCGCCCTCGGTACCCCGCCAAGTGGTGGGAGATCCCCACCGCCTGGGCCAGATATTGAACAACCTCTTGGGAAATGCCATCAAGTTTACCGCCGAGGGCGAGGTTACAGTGGTTGTTAGACAGGGCGCTGGGGACGGGCCCGGAATTCCCTTGGAATTTAGTGTGGCAGATACAGGTTGCGGCATTGCCCCCCAGGAGATGGATCTCCTCTTTCAGCGTTTTACCCAGCTAAATGGGTCGACCACCCGCCGGCATGGGGGGACAGGCCTGGGCCTGGCCATAGCCAAACAATTGGCCGGGCTGATGGGGGGTACAATCAGCGTCCAGAGCCAAGTGGGCAAGGGTAGTACTTTTACCCTAAGGATAAATCTTGCCCCGGGCCAAGGCCCCCCCGCCAAGGAAAATTTCCCGGGGCTGGAAGAGGCAGCACCGGTTTTTTTCTCCGCCCCGGGTGATGGCTATTTTCGGCGGGGGGAATTAAGGGTGGCGCTAGCCGGAAGTGCCAGCCATGCAGAAGGGAGGAAGGCGAAAACCCCAAGCCCCATTTTCTCCCAAGATCTTGGAGAGGTTTTGACAAACAGGGCCAAAGCCCATCTAGACCCGGTGGAGGCAGTTGGGGCACTGGGCCAACTAATGGAAGGGCTAAGGGGGGCCTTGGGGAAAAAAGATACTAACCAAATAGAAGGGACGGCAAAGGAAATAAAAAGACTGGCCACCTTCTTGGAGGCCCAAGAGGTGGTTGAGCTGGCCTTTAGAATCCAACTGGCCTCCCGCAAGGGGCAATGGGATGTGGCCTCAGGATATTGTGGGACACTGGCCGCGGAAATAAAGAGAAGGAGGGATGAGGATGCGGATACTAATTGCCGAGGACGATCTGGTCAGTAGAAATTTCCTCCACAGGGTTTTGGGGGAATATGGGGATTGTGACCTGGTTGTCAATGGTCTGGAAGCCCTGGAGGCTTTTTTACTGGCCCTTAAGGATAAGGAACCCTACCAGTTAATTTGCCTTGATATTATGATGCCCAAGGCAGATGGGGTAAAAACCCTAAAGGGTATTAGGGATTTGGAAAGGCAATATGACATTCCTCCAGAAAAAAGGGCCAAGATCATCATGATCACCGCCTTGGCCGAGGCCGATTTGGTGCAAAGGGCCTTTGCCCACGGCTGTGAAGCCTATGCAACCAAGCCCATTGATGTTAAAAAGTTGACTGGAGTGCTGGAAAAGTTAGGTCTCATTGGAAATGAAGGGGATATAGAGGGCGGCGATCCCGCGGAGGACGGGGATGGTTACTTTCGGGGTGTCCGCGTGCTCCCCGACTACCAGTTGGAGGTGGTTATGGGAACGGGGACAACCATTCATTTTGATTTCCGTTCCCGTTTGAATACCGCCCGTTTTGGCCGCCTAAAGGATGAAGAACTATTCCAAAGTGCACAGACAGACGGGAATTACCTCATTTTTGCCAAGGCGGGCAAGATGCCTGTCAAAATAACTGCGGCGGAATTTATGGACCTGGTCCTCATCGATCGCAGGGAGAAAGGTTAGCTGCTTGTATAGACCTAACCAATGAAAATGGTGACGGCGCATGAAGACAATTGCCGTTTTAGGAGGGAAAATACGTGCATAATCTATCCATCAACAGAAAGCTACTCATTGCCTTTGGAGTGATTCTAGTTTTATTTCTTCTCACCATTGGGATGTCTGTCTATAGTATAAATACTATAAATAAAGAAATTAATGCCTATGCCCAGTACACATTGCCCAATAACACCAGTATTTGGATGTTGCGCCGGAATAGCGTATCGGTGGAGCGGTATGTTGCCTCCGCCTTTGCGGAAACTGATATTAGAAAGATTAATGAAAAGCTGGACCTGGCGGCCCAGGATGCGGCACTATTCTTTGAGATGTTGGATGAATACGAGGCCAACCAGCAAGACTCCAGCCGGGACGCAAAGATTGCCGAGCTGCGCAAGATTTACATAGATGTGGGTAACGCGCGGCAAAGGATTGTTACCCAATTGGCGGATCCCAACGAAGAGAATATTTTGCTGGCTAAAGAAATATTTGAAAAGGACTATGTGGCAAATCTGAACAAGGCCAACGAAATCCTGGAGGAATTTAGCCTTACAGCCGCTGAGCGGGCCCTGCAACGGGAATTGGATGCCAAGGCGGCGGTTAAATTTGCCTGGATTGTCTTGGCAGTGTGTGGCGTTGCAGCCTTTATCCTATCCATAATCATGATGGGTATCATCAGAAAGGCCATCCTCACCCCGGTCAATGAAATTGTGGGAGCCTACGAAAAAATTGCCCAGGGTAAAATGCTGGACACCCGAATTGAATATGAAAGCCGCGATGAATTGGGGCAGATGGCCAAACTTATCAGGGAGACCCTGGCCAAGCAAAGTGGCCTAATAGCCGATGTCATCGAAAAATTCACCAAAATATCCCAGGGGGATCTGCGGATAAAGGTTGACATGGATTATCCCGGCGATTACGCGGCCCTAAAGGAAACCATTGAAAGTACCGTTGCCAATTTGAACCAAACCATGCAGGTCATCAACACCGCCGCCGATCAGGTCAACACCGGTGCCGCCCAGGTGGCTGGCGGAGCCCAGGCCCTGGCCACAGGTTCAGCCGAACAGGCCTCATCTGTAGAGGAATTGACAGCCGCAGCGGAACAGATTGCCCTGCAGGCGGAGGAAAATATGGCCTTGGTGAAAGAGGGAAGTGAAAATGTTGCTGGGGCCAGACGGGCAGCAGAGGAAGGCAATAGGCATATGGAGCAATTGACTGCCTCCATGGGGGAAATTGATTCCGCCTCCAAGGAGATTGCCAACATCACCAAGGTTATAGAAGACATCGCCTTCCAGACCAATATCTTGGCCCTCAACGCCGCCATTGAAGCGGCTCGGGCCGGCAATGCCGGCAAAGGTTTTGCCGTGGTGGCCGATGAGGTTCGCAGTTTGGCGGCCAAATCCGCCGAAGCCGCCCAGCAGACAGATGAACTAATCCAACATGCCATAGCCACTGTAACAGAAGGAACAGAAATAACGGCGCAGACAGCGGAAATACTCCTGCAAGTCGGGCGAGGTGCCCAAGAAGTAACCGCAAGTTTCGGGAAGATTGAGCAATCCTCCACAGAGCAAGCCGCGGCCATTGAACAAATAAAGGAAGGCCTGAACCAGGTCTCCGCCGTGGTCCAGACCAATGCCGCCACGGCGGAAGAAAACTCTGCCACCAGTGAGGAAATGTCGGCCCAGGCCGCCACCCTGCAGGAAGAGGTAGCCAAGTTTAAGTTAAAAAACAACCACGGAATAAGCGGTTTGGCGGATATGCCCACCCTTGAGGAGCTGCCCCAGGAAGAGGCTGCCGCCACAGTAGAGGAGGAAGGGGATTTAGGCAAGTATTAAATTCCCATGGGGGGCGGTGCAGACCGCCCCCTCCGGCTCCCCAAGGGGGGAAGTTAGATACTGAAGGTTGGAGGAAAGGGGGACGGGGACCCAAGGGTATATGTGTTAGACGGCGGTAAAAACCAGGAGCCGCCCCCGGGGTTGGCCGCCCAGTTTCGCGCTTTGGCCGGGAATTTGGGTGCTAAATGTGCAATTCCTTGGGGTGGGGTCTAAATTGCGCTATACAAAGGTCATATTTTGTCGTATAATGGTGGAAATGTCCAAATAGTCCGATTAGGGGGAAGATGGGCCAAAATATTTTTAGCCTGGTGTCCATCCCGGGGATAGCTGGGACAAGCACCTGCGGGGGAGGTTTCCCAAATATTGTTACTTACGGAGGATTGCCAATGGCCAAAATGCCTTTTTACAAAAAAATTGGTTTTACCCTTGCCCTGGTGTGTACCTGCGGCATCCTAATTGTGGGAACAACCTCAGTTCTCTACATGGGCAACAATAGTCAAAGGATTATAAACGAGGTCACGGAAAGCCAGAGCGAAAAGGCCTTGGCCACCATGGATGCCCTCTTGACCCAGTACTAACTTCAATCAAAACTGGCAGCGGAAAACCTGGCTACAATTTGTGGTATCTCCCAAGTTTTTGTGGATAAGGACAAGGCGGCTTTGCGCCAAATGGCCCATGGGGCTGTGGGCCGAATGGGAGTTAATGTAAACTTTATTACCTTTACCGATGACCAGGGCCGGGTTATGGCCCGCACCCATAGTGACCGGGTGGGGGATTCCTTGGCCTATCAGGAGAATATCACCCGAGCCTTGGCCGGGGAGGTCACAACCTGTATTGAACCGGGCAATGAGATAGAATTGAGCTGCCGCACTGGGGCCCCCATCAAGGACGCTGAGGGCGAAATCCTGGGTGTTGTGTCCACGGGGTATTCCTTGATGGTTCCCGATTTTGTCGAAGAGGTGAAGGCTGTAACAGGGAATGAATTCACCGTTTTTATTGGGGATGAACGGGTCAATACTACTGTACTGCAAGGCGATGGCCCGGCACTAGGTACCAAGATGGAACCCCATATTGCCGCCGTGGTTTTGGCAAAGAAGGAGGTTTATACCGGGACTTCCGATGTCCTTGGGGCCCCTTATGTGGTGGCCTATAGGCCAATTTTAGATGCCAGCGGCAATGCCCTGGGTGCCTTTGCCACCGGGGTTTCCGTCGGTGCCCTTAATGACCTGCGGCATAGGGCCATGATGCATGCCATTAGCATAGAAGTAATTATTGTGGCCCTGGTTCTCACCGTATTACTTTTTTATGTGTGGCGCTCCATAACCAAACCCTTAACTGATATGGCCGAGTGTGCCGCAAATATAGCCCACGGGAACTTGGAGGTGGAGTTAAAACACCGGGCCCAGAATGAACTGGGCACCCTGGCTGATTCCCTCCGGGCCATGGTGAGCAAGTTGAAGGGTTATATTGGTGATCTTCGCCAACGGGAGGATGAACTTTTGGTGGCCCTTCACAAGGCACGGCAGGCGGAGGAGGCCAAGTCGCATTTTTTGGCCAACATGAGCCACGAAATTCGCACTCCCATGAACGCCATTATGGGTATGGCCTACCTGGCCCTGAAAACCGACCTAACTCCCCAGCAAAGGGATTATATCCACAAAATCCATCAATCTTCCACCTCCCTTAAGGACCTTATAGATGACATCCTGGATTTTTCCAAGATAGAGGCGGGAAAAATGGCCATTGAAAAAATTGAATTCCAACTGGAAAAACTGTTGGCGGAGAGCACCCTTTTTATCAGTAGGCAGGCCCAAGAAAAGGGCTTGGAATTTGTCTACCGGATTGCCCCGGAGGCCCCCAATTTTCTCCTGGGTGACCCCCTCCGCCTGACGGAAATTATAACCAATTTGGCCAGCAATGCAGTAAAGTTTACGGAGAAGGGGCAGGTAAGCATTAATGTTCAGCCGGTGGAGGAAACTACCGGGCGGGTTAAGCTGGAATTTGCCGTCAGGGACACCGGTATTGGCATGACCCCGGAGGAGCAGGAAAACTTGTTTGTGGCCTTTATGCAGGCCGACACTTCCACAACCCGCAAGTACGGTGGAACGGGGCTGGGCCTGGCCATTACCAAAAGGCTGGTGGAGCTCATGGGGGGACATCTGGAGGTTATTAGTGAAAAGGGCTTTGGCAGTGTCTTTAAATTTATTGCCTGGTTTGATATTGCCCCGGGAAAAAGCAAAACACCCAAACCTTTACCCGCCAGCATTGTGGGGAAGAGAATCTTGGTGGTGGATGATAACCGGGTGGCCCGCAATACCATTGTGGAATATTTAAGGGCCATGAAATTTCGGGTGGATGCGGCAATTTCGGGGGAGGAGGCCGTTGCCCTGGCCCAAGAGGCTGATGGGGCGGCTGCCCCCTTTGCCGCTATTCTGGTGGACTGGCAATTAAATAACGGTATAGACGGTATAGAAACTGCGGTAAAATTAAAGGAGCCGGGTGCTTTAATCCATGCACCCTTCATGGTACTTTTGACAATATCCTCCCAGGAGGATATCCGCTATAGTCTTCCCCATTACATTGATGCCGTCTTGGAAAAGCCCGTCAGCCGCTCCACTTTGTATGATTGCCTAGTGGGACTTTTTACGTTCAGCTCTAAGGTTGACATTGAGACCCCCGTTGGGGAAAGTTGCTATGATTTATCGGGTTTTAGGGTCCTATTGGTGGAAGATAATGAGATAAACCTGCAGATTGCCATTGAGCTCTTGGAAAGTGAAGGAATGAGTGTGGATACGGCCCTAAGTGGGCAGCAGGCGGTGGAAAATTTTGCCCAAACCCCGGTGGGCACCTATGATCTTGTCCTCATGGATATTCAAATGCCGGGAATGGATGGTTATGAGGCTGCCAAAGGTATTCGGGCCCAGGATAAGAATATCCCCATTATTGCCATGACGGCCCGGGCCTTGGCAGAGGAGAAGGAGAGGTGCCTAAAGGTGGGAATGAATGATCATGTTGCCAAACCCATCGATGTTGATACCTTTTTTGCCACCCTGGCCAAATGGCTTCCCGTTAAGGGGGATAGGGTCAAGGGGCTTCCCCGGGATGTGGATATCCAGATTGACGGCCTTGCTACAAAGGAGGGGCTTTATCGTGTTGCCGGCAATGTGGAACTCTACACTGAACTATTAGGTAGTTTTGCCACCCAGCAGCGGGAACTTTTAACTGGGATCCGCCAGGCCCTTAGGGGGGGAGATATGGCCCGGGCCAAAGGGTTAAATCATACCCTTAAGGGTTTGGCCGGCAATATCGGTGCCAGGGATGCCATTCCCCTTCTGGACAGCATGGAAAAATGGCTGGAAACAGCCCCGGTGGCTGCCACCCCGCCCCCGGTGCTTGCTGACCTGGAGGCCTGCCTTGGGAAAATTGCCGCGGGGATAGAAAATACCCTTCTCTCCAAGGAGAGAAGGCTAGCGGCTCCCCGGGGTGATGCAAGCCGGGATTCAGCGAAAATAAAACGGTTGCTCCAACTGTTGGCAGAAAGTGATATGGAGGCTGTGGAATGTTTTGACCTGGCAAGGGATGCTTTGCAAAAGGAAATGGATCCGGAGACATTCTTGGCCCTCAAGCGTCTAATCGGCCGTTTTGAATTTTTAACTGCCGCCCGCCTCTTAGCGGAGGAACTCCAGGGGAAATAGGAGGGAATATTTATGCCGCAAGATAGGGGAAAAGCGGTGATTATGATTGTGGATGATACCCAGGACAATATCGCCCTTGTCCATGAAATATTAAAGGATGAATATCGTGTTATTGCGGCCACAGACGGGGCCAAGGCCCTGGTGGCGGCGGGGAGGACAAGGCCGGATCTTATCTTGCTGGATGTGATGATGCCGGTGATGGATGGCTATGAAACCTGCCGCAGGTTAAAAGGGAATAAAAGCCTGCGGGACATTCCCATCTTGTTTTTGACTGCCAAGTCCGCCGTGGAGGATGAGGAAAAGGGTTTGGCCTTGGGGGCTGTGGATTATATTGTCAAACCCGTCAGTCCACCCATACTAAAGGCCCGCGTTAAATCTCACCTAAACTTAAAAAGGGCACAGGATATTCTGCGGGATAGGAATGCATTTTTACAGGCGGAGATAGAGCGGCGCACCCGGGATATTTCCACCATGCAGGAGGCTTCCATTATGGCCCTGGGAGCCTTGGCGGAAATGCGGGATGATGATACAGGCCGCCATCTCCAGCGGGCCAAACTTTATATTAAGGAGTTGGCCCAGTACCTGGGACAAAGGGACAAATTTGCAGGGATTCTGACACCTGAAAAGATCAACAATATCGTCATTTCCTCCCCCCTACATGATATCGGCAAGATTGGCATTCCCGATGAGATTCTCCTTAAACCGGGACCCCTGACGGCGGAGGAATATGAGGTTATGAAGAAGCACACCACTTTGGGTCGGGACGCCCTTCTGAGGGCCGAAAGGATGATGGGCGGTGCGGAAAATTTCTTGTCCTGTGCCCGGGAAATTGCTTATTCCCATCATGAAAAGTGGGATGGTAGTGGCTATCCCCAGGGTTTGGCCGGGGAGGAAATACCCTTGGCTGCCAGGCTGATGGCACTGGTGGATGCCTACGATGCCTTGACATCTCAGCGGATTTACAAGGCCGCCGTTTCCCATGAAAAGGCCGTTGCCATAATCGAGGCCGATTCCGGGACCCACTTTGATCCCGATGTTGTGGCTGCCTTTCTGGCCCTAAAGGAAAAATTCCGGGAAATTTCCTGCCGGGAAAGAAATTATAAAGTGGTGAAAAGAAATGCCTAGGAAATGGAACAAGGTGCCGGGGCGGGCAAGGAAATGGATAAGTATTTCTTCGCCCGCCCTGTTTTTTTATTTATTTACCTCATTTTAGGCCCTGTTCAGTATTTCCCTTATCTTTTGTTCGAAATAATTAAGATCAAGGGCGGCTTCTTTTTTTATACTTTTTCTTAGCATGGGTCCGACCTGGTCAATTTCATTTAAAAGGTCTTGGAGTAGTTCCAGGGCGGCGGTGGCCTCCAAAACCTCGCTGGGGGTTTCTGTTATATTGGCCAGAATTGTATGTTCTGTTCGGGATGCTATGATGGGAGTGGGGATCTGTTCCACGTAGACCTTGGTGCGGCGTTTGGGCCCCCGGTCCTCCTCTATGGGCTCCAGGGCAATTATTTTGTCCGAGCGGACATACTTGCCATAACCCAGGGGGACGATAACCCCTTCCCTAATTTCCACAGAGATCACATCCTCAAAAATTTTGGTGGTCCTCAGCGGCAAATAGTATAATTTTACAAATTGCGGGCTAATTACCATAACAGTATTATACCATTATTCTGATCCTTTGGGTCTAACAAAAGGGAACTTTGCCAATGGGCAGTCTTTTAGACACTATTTTGCCCTGGGGCAGGAAAAAAGAGTCGTCCTGTTGAATTAATGTTTTTACAACATAAATTGGTGCGGTGCCCCGGTGGGCTTGGCCAGCCGTTACAGGGTATAGGGTGATCCTATCCCGAATTTATCCCAGGATATATGCATTTTGAAGGTAGGGAAAAAGGTGTTTGGGAAAAAGAAGGTTTGGTTTGTGGTTTTTGTTCTTGTCAGCCTCCTTTTTGCCGGCTATCCGGCGGATAGGGCGGTTGGACAGGATGAACTCCACCCCCCTTTGCAGGAAATTCATAGTCAATTGGATTCCCTGGGAGCCGCTGAAAAGGAAATAATAGCGGCACTTTTTGCTGTTACAGAGCGAATTAGGCAGCAGGAGAGGGAATTAAAGGACCTAGGGGAAAGACGGGAGGAGGTGGAGGAGGCCCTATTCTGGGCAGAGCTGGAATATGAGGATGCGGTGCAGCATTACGAGGAGGCCCAGGGCAGTGCAACTGAAGCCCTGCGTTGGCTACAGCGCCTGGGCCCGGTTTCATACCTGGATCTCATTGTCGGTTCTGCCACATTTAACGACTTTTGGCAGCGCCTTGATCTTATTTTTCTTGCCATCCGGGGGGTGGAAAGGGCCCTGGGCCATTTGTTCCACACCCGGGAAATGGCAGCCCGGGAAAGGAAAAACCTGCAGGATATACAGGCTGAATTAGAAAATGTATTGGCCTCGGCGGCGGAGAAACTCCAGCAGTTGGAGGAAGATAAACTGGCCAAGGAAGCCTCCCTCAGTGGCCTGGGTGAAAAGCGGCAGGAATTTGAGGAGCGCCTTCTGAGATTGGAAAAATTATGGCTGGAGGATATTATCCCCTATTTAAAGGCCGCGGCATCGGAACTAACGACCCTCATGGGTAAAGGCGGCCCGGGGGCCCTCCCGGTTGGCTGGCGGTTTACTGGGGAAGGTATGCGGGGGCAACTATCCTTTACAGACTTAAATGCCGCCCTTTCATCTTATCCCGCTCTGCGGGGCGCCCAGTTTAGGGGAGAGGATGGTCGGTTATATTTTACCGTCCCGGAGCGGGGCCTTTCCCTGGGGGGGAAACTCTCCGTTGTGGAGGATGGCCGGGAGGGGAGCTTTGATGTGGAGGAAATTTATCTTCTGGGAATGCCCATCAGCCCCAGTGCCTTGCTGGAGTACCACGATGAAACCCACTTTATCTTTGCCATTCCTTCGCCCCTGCCCAGTATTCGCCTGCGGGAAGTGAGGGTGACGGAGGAGGCCTTGCTTTTACTTGTAAGCCTCTAGAATGGGCCCCAAGGTATATTGGGGACAAGCAGAGGAGGGACAGGTTTGCTAACAGCCCGGAAGGTTGCGAAAACTTATGAAAATGGAACTCAAGCCCTAAGGGATATTAATCTGACAGTTAATAGGGGTGAAGTGGTTTATATTTTGGGTGAAAGTGGGGCTGGGAAAACCACCTTCTTGAAACTGCTCCTGGGAATGGAGAAGCCTACAGCGGGAGAACTTGTCCTGGCGGGCATCTCCCTAATAAATCCCCGGCCAGAGGAGATTCGCCGCCTACGCCGCCAGACGGGGGCGGTATTTCAGGATTTTAAACTAATTTTGGGAAGAACGGCCCGGGAAAATGTGGCCCTTTCCCTACGTATTTTGGGGGTGGGCTGGGCCACTAATAAAAAACAATCGGAGGCCGCCTTGGCTGCTGTGGGTTTGGCGGACAAGATGGATAATTTGGTTGGGACCCTCTCCTGGGGAGAACGGCAGCGGGTAGCCCTGGCCCGGGCTGTGGTGCGCAAACCCCAGCTTTTGTTAGCCGATGAGCCCACCGGGAACCTGGATGAGGTTAGTGTGGGTTATGTGGCCCAGATGTTGACCTTGGCGGTGGAAGGGGGGAGCACCCTAATTGTGGCCACCCATGATTCCCGCCTTATTGAAAGACTGCCGGGCCGGATATTGGTACTCAAAGAAGGTTCCCTTACAAAGGAGCCGGCTTCCCTTAGGGGGCAGACCGCCTGCTGTGATGGGGGGGTGGAATAATGTTTGCCAATTTGGGTTACTTTTTTAAGGAGGCCTATAGAGATACTGCGCAGAGGCCGGTTGCCGTTATTTTTTCCCTAATAAGCATTGCCCTCCTCCTCCTATTTACTGCCTTCGTTTTTGCCGGAGGGGAACAGCTCCAGTGGCTGGTTAATCAATTGGGTAGGGAGGCGGCCATTACGGTTTTTTTGCGGGACGATCTGACCTTAACCCAGAGGGCTCAATTGCAAGAAAAGCTGCAGAGTCTGGAGGGGGTAACCACCATAAGTTTTGTTTCTGAGGAAGAGGCCTTGGCCAAGATGGAGGATATCCTGGGAAAACACAGTACTGAGTTAACTGCCAAAGCGGGTTTTAACCCCTTCCTCAGCTATTTTGAGGTTGGTGTGGTGCCGGAGGAGGGCCTGGGAGTGGCCGGCCGGGCGGAAGTGCTGCCGGGGGTTGATAGTGTGCGGGATAACCGCCAGACCATGGAACGTTTGACCCGCCTCACTTTGGTCATACGGTTGGGGGCAATTTTTACCTTGCTCTTTGTTGGGCTGGTCATGATGATCACCATTTCCCATATTATCCATCTGGGTTTAATGGCTCGGGAGGAGGAAATGGAGATCTACCGGCTGCTGGGTGCAGGCCCCCTCTTTGCCGCAATGCCCTTTCTCCTTCAGGGTTTATTACTGGGTTTTGCCGGTGGCCTTGTATCATTCTTGGCAACATTGGTGGTTTTTCCCGCCCTGGGGGCCAAACTCCACACCGCTTTACCCTTTCTCCCCCTGCAGGGGGGAATGGAACTAGCCCTGGCCGTGGGACCAATTTTACTGCTGACCGGTACCCTATTTGGCCTGTGTGGTAGCCTTTTGGCCCAATATCAGGCCCGTAGCTAGTGTGGCCTCGCCCCGGGGATGGGAAAACAGACGGCTTGCCTTCCCTACCAAGGCGAAACAAGTGGTGGGATGGGTTTTATTTGGCAGGAATTGGTCCAAAAGGGACAAATATTAAATATGTATACATATTTTTCCCGGAAGGGTAAATCTAGCACCATAAATTACACTGCTTACTGTAAAGAATCTAAGGGGGGCTAATTTTGCAGGGACTAAATAGCAAATGGACGGCCGGTATTCTTGTTTTTTTCCTCTTCCTTTTGACCGGGTGCCAGGGGAATGCTGTACCCGGAAAGGAAGCAACAATAGCCGCTGAAGAGGGGATTATTGTAATTGGCGCCGGTGCGGCGGGTCTGGCGGCATCCATAGAGGCTGCCCAAGCCGGCAGCAAGGTTTTATTGTTGGAGAAGCTGCCCATGGTGGGGGGAAGTATGCTCTGCTCCGGTGGCACCATCTATGCAGCCCAAAGTCCTGTCCAGCTAAGGGAAGGTATCACGGATTCTGCTGAGGCCTTGGCCGATTTTTGGTTGCAGGAAGCCCAGGGTCCGGTGGATGCCGATCTCATCCGCCTGGTTGCCCAGCATTCCGGTGAAACCATAGGCTGGCTGGAGGAATTGGGGGTAGAATTTGCCCCCCCTGTGCCCGGAGGTACCTGCCCCATTGCCCGGGCCCATCGGGTTGTGGAGGAAGGGGGGGCTGGCCTGGCAAAAATCTTGGCAAGGGCAGCCAAGGATGCCGGTGTGGAAATATTATTGGAAACCCGGGCCCAAGCATTGTTGACAGATGATGGAGGAGCCGTTGTGGGGGTAGAGGCGGTGGGCGAAGATGGGCAAAGAATTTCCTTTGGGGCCCGGGCTGTTGTGCTGGCCACCGGGGGTTTTGACCGCAATGAGGAGTTGCTGGCCCAATACTCCCCCTCCGCCCTCTCCATACCCATTAACTTTGGGCGGGTGGGCAATGTGGGGGATGGCCTCCTGATGGCCCGGGAGGTTGGTGCCGACATAGTGGCTGTAGATGGAGCCCTGGGCTGCCGGGGGGTAGGGGAGGATATGCCCTATACCCATCCCATAGGGGCCTTGGGCCTTACCCCCACCCTATGTGTGAACAGCAGGGGAGAGCGCTTAACCAGTGAGGAAGTTGATTGTTCTTGTTTTTACCGGGCCATGCAGGAGGATGGAGACAGCACCTTCTATTCCATCTTCTCCGCTGTCAGCTATGATCCGGCCCTGGAGGAGGCCTTGGAAAAGGGAGTGGCCTACCGGGGGAATACCTTGGCTGATTTGGCGGCAACAGCCGGCATAGATAAAGAGGGATTGGAAGCCACGGTGGCCCAATATAATATGTCTGTGGCCCAGGGGCAATATGCCCAGTTTGCCGGGGATATTGGCTCTTTTCTTCCCACCCAGGAGGCTAGTTCCCTACTTCCCATAGACCATGGGCCATTTTATGCCCTGCGGCTGGTACCCGCCACCAGGGGTACCATTGGTGGGCCCCGCATAAACCTTAAGGGCCAGGTTCTTGATAGGGAGGGGGAGGCCATTCCCGGCCTTTACGCCGCCGGCGAAGTGGCCAATGGCCAATTTTTCTCTCCTTCCTGCCCCGCGACGGGGACCTCCCTCCAGTATTGTCTTACCATGGGGCGCATTGCCGGTAGGGGGGCGGTGGGGCACTAGAACAATTGTGCCCAGGAAAACAAATCCCCGGCCAGGGCCGGGGATTTTGCCTTTTGGGTATGTAAGGGGTTAATGGGGGGCCCCTTGGTTAAGGTTGCCATTGGGGGTTTGGAAAATAATCTGGTCTTGTCATCTTCAGTAAGGCCAAGGGTCTTGGGGAAACGTCACCAGCAGAAGATCCTTTGGGGCCCCACTTCCGGGAAGACAGGCCCCGGGGTGGGGTTTTAAACTGCTCTCCCGTCGCCCCCATAACTGGGGTGGGATATTGTTTGCTTCCTAACCAAGGATCCTATTTGTTTCAGCCTGCTTTTTAAATATCTGCCTAAATATTCCGTCCCGGGTGGCCTCCAATATATTTAAGTAGTCAAAGTGACAGTACAACCTTTGGCTAATCCTAACCACCCTACTTACTTTACCTGTAACGGTGGTATCCTCATCGGCAAAATTAATTGTTATGGAATTTATATTATCCAGGACATTTACATCGGCAAACTGTTCCCTGGGGACACAAAATTCCAGGGAGTTACCGCCTATATTGTTTATGATGACTTCGGCTGTGGTAAGATCTTTGAAATTTATAACCCCGTTGAGCATCCAGGGTAGGCTAAAATAGGTGGGTAATGATTTGGGAATTAGTTTGGTTAAGTGTATGGCCTCCTTATCCTTGCGGGATATTCTGGCCTCATACTCGTATATTTTTCCTTGGTACTCGGTATGAAAGGTGGCCTTTATCAGGTCCGATAGCTGGCATTCACATTTTTCGCATTGACACTCATTGTAGTTGATTAGAAAGCTATAACCCAAGTTGGTTTTAATTAGGTTACCCTGTAGTTGACATGTTCTTTCCCTGGCCAATAATTCCAGGGTACCTATTATAATGGGTTTGTCTGGAATATCATTCTTCACCTTGCGTTCCCTTATCAATTTACAGATGAGTGTTACAAGGTCAGGATCGAACTGTTTTCCCCTATTGAAGAGGAGGTCATCGATGATTTCATTGGGGGATTTTGGTATTTTGTAGCTCCTCTTGGAAATCATGGCATCCACTGCATCGGCAATGGCCAATATCCTACTCTTGAGGGGTATATCCTCCCCCGCCAAACCATCTGGGTAGCCGGTCCCATCATACCTTTCGTGATGGTGGAGAATTATATCCTCTATCCCGGCCAATACCTTGAATTCATGGACAAAGGCCTTAACTATGTTGTAGCTGTGCAAGGGGTGTTTTTTAATGATATCCATTTCCTCTTTTGTCAGGGAGGCTTCCTTTGTGAGGATATGGGCGGGGACATAGATTTTTCCAATGTCGTGGAGCAAACCCGCCAGGTAAAGCCTGTAGAGTTGTTTGGGGGAAAGACCTGCTTCTATCCCGATCATATTGCTCAGGAGGGCCACATTATAGGGGTGTCTTTCCAAAAGGGGTTCCTTTGTTTTGACGATTTCGGAAAAAACGTGGATGAGGTTAAAAAGGGTCCGTTCCTTTACATGCTGCATAAAAATGAGATTGACAATCCTGCAGATGTCTATGATTTTATTGGCCACGGCCTTTTTTTCCAAGAGCCGGGAAATATCACCATCATATTGGTCGTACTTGGCCAAATACAGGCAGCCAATTATTTCCCCTTCAAACCTATTAAGCAAGAACAGGGGGTAATAGATTTCCAAGAAGGCTTTTTCCGCTATGGGGGAATATTGGGGGGCTTCATGACCGTGGGGTTTACGGTGGATAATTACTTTTTCCTCCGTTAATAGGGCATTTAAATAGGAATCCTGCCTTCTTCTATCGAAAAATATTTTCTTATGATTAGCACCCGGACAATTGGGTTCTTGGGCTGAACAGAGCTCATAGCCGTACAGCTTGTCCATACTAAATAAGATGAGCTTCCAATCAGCAAAGTCAAGGCCATTACCTAGGGCATCTATGGTCTTTTTGAGGGTGCAGTATAATTCCTTTTCCGTGGGAGTTTTTATTTCTAGAGCCTCGTACATAATTATTCACCTCCCTGTATTAATGGGAAAGAAAGCAGATACCAGCTGGGTATCTGTTTTTTGTTTTAATACCCAACACCGGGTTAGCCCGTATATTTTGGCAATGTCTTTTTGGTTTTCGCATGGGGAAAATTATATTATGACACAATTATCCCCACCAATGGGATAATATGTTTTGGGTATTGATGGAAAATTGTGTAAGGAAGTACCCACAAGTTGGGCCATGGTTGCCTAGTAAATTAGGCAACTTCTTGGCTTTTACGCCAAGTAACGACCCTATGCTTAAAGTTATTCTAAGGGAATATCCCTTAAAAGTCAATAAGGGATATTCCCTTACACAATAATAAGATGGAGGTGAATGCCATGTATAAAAGAATTCGGGACTTGCGGGAAGATAAAGACATGACACAAAAGGAGATGGCCCAGTATTTGGGCATCCATCAGACAACCTATTCGGATTATGAACTGGGGAATCTCAACATTCCCATACCGGCACTTATCAAAATTGCCACCCTATTTGGGACAAGCATTGATTACTTGGTGGGAATTACAGATGAAAGGAGGCCATATCCCAGTAGGCAGTTGGCACAGCGGGGTTAATTTTCGTGGCTCTGGGGGTTAGACCCAGTGGGGCGGTACCGAGACCGCCCCCTGTGGCAGTCGGGGTTTCCATATTATGCTAGCTTCTGTCCCAAAAACGCTGTTTAGTAATTGCCTTCATAAATTCATCCGTGAAGTTAGCCGCATCCTTGGCAAAGACAACCCCGGCCAGGTTGCCCCTTTGTGTTACATAGGACTCAGCTCCCGTGCCAATGGCAATGGGTTTATAGTTTTTATAGGCTAAATTCATGTAATCCTTTACCTCTAGGGAAAATTTGCTTTGGTCCTCAGCTTTTCCCCCCACAAGATAAAGGGAATCATAGAGGACCGGTGATGTTGTGATGAATAGTTTATTGACCTCAAGTTCGACATTGTCAGTTCCAGTTAAGGGGCCAAGTTTTTCGCCGATAACATCATAGAAGACCAGGTTTTTCTCAAGGGCAGCAATTACCCCTTTTACTTCCAGACCATTGAAACCACTCCCGGCTAAAATACCAACCTTTTGTGTCGCCGGGCTATACATTGTGTTGGCTTCACTGAGGACAGGGGATTTGGCCGTTACCGGCACGTGGCTTCCCGCGGGGGCATTAACCCCCACGTGTTGGGCAATTTTACCGGCAAATTCTTGGTCTACATTGGCAAACATGTCGACTATTTGCTGGCGTACAGATTTACTAATTACCTTGCCCACATGATAGTTGAAGGTGATTAAAAGGTTCTTTTTTTCCGCTGCCGACATGCTGTTGTAAAAGAGCCTGGCCTGGGAGAAATAATCTCCGAAGGATTCACTGGGCCGTTCCCGCGTGATATGTCCTTCCACCTTTTCCGGATAATGGACATATCCTCCTTCCTCCGGCGGGACTTCCGCCGGTGTGTTGTGGGCCAGGGAATTGCGGTGATAATTCACCCTATCCACATCAATGCGGTGGCGTACATAGCCATCCCGTTGATTGTAGTAAGTGTTGACCAGGGGCTGGTTGATGGGGATTGATTCAATGTTTCCCGTGCCCAAGCGATGATAATCTGTATCCCGGTAGGCAAAGGTCCGGCCCTGTAAAACCGGGTCATTGGAAAAGGCAATGCCGGGAACCAGGTTTGCCGGGTCAAAGGAGGACTGTTCACTTTCGGCAAAATAGTTATCGGTCAGGCGATTTAAGGTCATCTTGCCGATAATTTGGACGGGAACTAGTTCTTCGGGCCAAAGTTTGGTAACATCATAGAGATCAAAGTCATACTTAAACTCATCTTCCTTGGGAATGAGTTGTACCCCAAGGCTATACTGTGGGTATACCTTCTTTTCTATGGCTTCGATAAGATCATGGCGGTGAAAATCGGGATCTACCCCGCCGATAATATTAGCCTCCTCCAATTGTAGGGAATGGACACCCAAGACGGGTTTCCAAACAAAGCGCACGAAGGATGCCTCCCCCTGTTCGTTGACGAAGAGGAAGGCATTGATGGGGTAACCCTCCATCATCCGCCAGCTCCTGGGGCGCCCTCGGCCCGACATAAGCCACATGATAAAGTGGGCAGATTCTTGGTTGTTGGCCACATAATCCCAGAAATTATCGTGGGCAGCGGCCGCCTGGGGAACATCTGTTACCGGGTTTGGTTTGATGGCATGGACCACATCGGCAAATTTTAGGGGATCTTGTAAAATGAAGACGGGGAAGGACAACCCCAGATTATCGTAGTTACCCTCTTTGGTATAAAACTTGGTGGCAAAGCCCCGCACATCAATTGCTGTATCCTTAGAGCCCCTGCTGCCGATAAAGGTGGAGAAGCGTACAAAGACGGGGGTTTTACAACCTGCTTCCTGAAGGAAGCCGGCCTTTGTGTATGCCTTCATGGAGCGGGTACATTCAAATTCCCCGTGGACGCCAAAACCGCGGGCGTGGACGACTTTTTCCGGAATCCGCTCCCGGTGAAAATGAGATTGTTTTTTGTAAAAGTGGGTGTCTTGAAATAAAAGGGGGCCCCGGCTTCCTGCCCGTAGGGACCATTGATTATTTGCCACCTTTAAACCGGCGTCACTGGTCATCTGCTGGCCGGTATTTTTCACCCGGTATTGCTGCAGTTGTTTTGTTTTGCTGTTTTCCCTAAGATTGCCATTATTTTTAGACATTTGGCCACTTCCTTTCCTAATTTTCCTTCATTTAGTTGTGTGTATTTGGCGGCATTTTATACCTTCATGGCGAAATAAAGGTGCCGGTGATTGTAACCTTCTATCCCGGCTCCTAATTGCATGTGCCAGGCATGTCTAGCATCTTCCCGGGTGCACTCCAGGCAATTATAATTGTCATTTGGAGGGCAGGGCCTGCCAAATTGCCACGGTCTTCTACCCGGGATATCCGCCTATCCCTGAGGATTAAAAGGGAGCAATTACATCTTGACACATCTAAAACCCCTTTAGTATAATCAATACCAGGACTGACCGGCGGGTCGGAATAGAAAAAATGGGGGATGCAAATGGGCAAGCACAGGATTTTGGCTCTTTTACTTTTTCTTGCAGTAATTGTGGGAACAACGGCTTGCAATAAGGGGGAAGTGGCTGGGGAGGAACCGCCGGTTCCCGTGGCTGTACATACGGTATCCCGGGGGTTAGTCTTGTGTCGGGAAGAGGTTAGTGGGGTGACCAAGCCCCAGGGGGAGGTTTATATTGTTCCCCAATTGGGTGGGGAGATTGGCAGTGTGGAAGTGGAAGTGGGGGATTGGGTGGAAAAGGGGCAGGTTTTGGTGCGGCTGCGGGACACGGATATGCTACTGCAGGTGCGCCAGGCGGAGGCCGGTTTGGAGGCGGCCCAGGCCCAATTGGATAGGGCATTAGCCGGGGCCTCCCCGGAGGAATTGACCCAATTGGAGGCCATGGTGGCCCAAGCAGAGGTGGGAGTGGAGGCGGCCCTCCTTAATTTATATTCCAGCCTGGAGGGGTTTTCTCCCTTAGATCAGCAGCTCAGGGGGGCCGAGGCCCAGTATAGGCAGGCCCAGCTTGCCCGGGAGCAGGCGGAGAATCAGCTTTACCAGGTTATGTTTGGTAGTGGGATTGAACAGGCGGACCTGGGGGTGGAACAGGCCCGGAAGGGTAAGAAATTGTTGGAGGATAGACTTACGGATTTGAAGAAGGTTGAGCGAAACCTTGTAAGGGAAATTGCGGAATTTGAGGATTTGTTATCCCCAAATACGGGGAGGGAGGATCCCCCTGGTGATGGGGATGGAAATAGTGGTTCTTCCCCCGATCTGGGGGGTACAGATACGGGAACCAATGGCGGCGGCGGGGAAGGTGGTCCCGATTATTCCCATTATGAAAGGTTGCAGCAATCACTCCGGGAAACTAGGGCGGCCATAAGCCAGCTGGAAATGGAAATTGAAATGGCCAAATTCCAAGTGGACCAGGCCAAGGTGGGCCGGGATCAACTGCTGAGGGAGACCCGCAAACAGGC
>JAAYSG010000026.1 GCA_012518435.1 Bacillota bacterium | reverse complement strand
GTGGTTATTTTGGATCCCCGCCAAAAAGGTTTGGACCAAGGGGTAAAGGTTTCTCCCGCAATGGCTAATACTGGGGGAGGTGAAAAATAAATGGGGCACAAAATTATAAAGATCACCGGGACCCTGCTACTTCTTTGTATTCTTTTTCCCCTTCCTAGCAAGGGGGCGATTAAAGGAGAAATACTCACCCTAAAGGAGGCCCAGGCCCTGGCTTTAGAAAACAGCCCCGCCTTGAGGCTCCTGGAGCTGGAGTACGAAGAAAAGGGTTACACCGCCAGTGTGGCCGGCAAGGCCTTGGAGGAGGCCCGCCGGGAAATTCGTGATATTAATTATGCCTTGCAGGATCTGGCCCGGCAAGAAAGGGACATCCGGAGGGAATTGGGGGACCAAGATCTGGACCCGGCCCATCTAGCTATTTATAGACAAGAACTGCGGCTAATTGAGCAGCATGCCGGTGGCCTAAAGGAGGCCATGGACAAAATAGTGGAGTCCCGCTCTGATCTGCATTATCAATATGAGCTGGAAAAAGCCGCCCAAGATGAAGTGCGCCACCGTTTAGAGGATAAACACTTGCTGCTGGCCCGGGAAGTGGAAAGAAAATATTATACCATTTTAGAGCTTGATAAGGCCCATGATAGTTTGCAAAAATCATTAGATTACCTGCTAAAACAGCAAGACAGTGAAAACAAAAGGGTTTCCTTGGGGCTTTCCACACCCCTTTCCCTGCAAAGGCTGGGGGCCCAAGTAGAAAATACCGCCTATCTATGGCATACAAGCTCTACCCTGTGCCGTCTGGCCCGGCAAGATTTTAATAATCTTTTGGGCCGCAGCCTTGATAGCCCTCTGTTTTTAGAAGAAAAAATAGTACCACGGGAAGAACTGCCAGCCCACCCCGGCTCTGGCACGGCTTTCCTGGAACAATGCAAGGGGCTCAAGGGCCTAAGGGCCTATATAGAAACAGAAAAAAATCGGGCCACCGATTTAAAGGACCGTTATTCAATGGGCACGCCGGAATACCTGGCCACAGCCAAAAGACTGGAAAAACTGCAATTAGAGCTGGAAGAGGCCAAACAGGCCCTTCTTCTGGGCATCAGTAATGCTTATCACCAGGTGCGGAACGCCCAAGCCAATCTCCGCGCCCGGGAAGCGGAAAACAAGCTGGCCCAAAGGGAGCTGTATCTGGGCCAGAAAAAAAAGGACCTGGGCCTGATGGGCAATTTGGATCTCCTAAGACTACAAAACCAGGCCCGCCAGGCGGAAGTAAACCTTCTGAAGGCCACCGCCGCCTACAACCTTTCTGTTACCGACTATGAGCTGGCCCGGCGGGGGGTCCTTGTTAATTAAAAAGGGCGGGGATCAACGGCTTACCCTCCCCTTCTCCCTTTGCTCCCTCCGGGCCCACAGCATTTCCACAAAGGCCTCCAGGCGGGTTTGAATCCCCACTTCCCCGCTGTGTTCATCCAGGAACAGGGTAAGAATGGGGATATCCCATTCCTTGCTAACCAGGGGTAAAATGGTCTTGGCCACTATTTCCGGCATACAGGTCAGGGGGCCAATGTGAATCACACCGGCAAAACCTCGGCGGGCATACTGGATGCTATAGCTGATACTTTCCAGGCCATGCCCCCCGACGGAATGGCCCAGATAGGGTTTGGCCAGCTCCTCCACAGCCCTTTGACCCCGCCGCATGCGGAGGGTATCCAAAAACAAGTGGGAGGTCACCCAATCGCTGAGGTAAATTCCCCTCTCCACCTCCACCCCCAATTTAGCCAAAAACCTTTCCATGTACAAGTTGGCCGCCGGTTCCAAAACCGTATAAATTTCCCCCACCAAACCCAGCCGGAGGGGAACCACATCCTTTAATTCCACGCCGGCAAAGGCCCTCCTTATCCTTTCCCCGGCCAAAGCCACCTCCCCGGGGCTAGCCGCGGCATCGATCCAGGTTAAAGCCCGGCGGTAAACATCCCCCGCCTGCCCTTCATTTTTTTCCCGGCAACGGGCCTTGGCCGTCAGCCTTTCCACCTCATCCAGAAGTTTTAGCTTGGCCCAGGTCAGCCGCCCCGCCCGGAAGATGCGGGCCGGTGAAGCCCTTCCCGTCAATTCCCATAACTCCCTCAGGGTCTCCCCAAGGTGACCCTTGGGGGGTTCCAAAAGGACCATATCATAGTTTATACCCAAATCGGCCAAAATCTCCCTTTGCACCTGGGCATAATAGCCAAAACGGCAGGGCCCCACCCCACCGGCCATTACAATGGTATCGGCCCCCATCTCATAGGCCTCCAGGTAATTGCCGACATTTATCTTGAGGGGCAGGCAGGAAAACTCCGGTGCATGCCGGGCCCCCAGGCTAATGGTTTTATCACTGATGGGTGGGGGCACAACCACCTCAATACCCAGACTAGTAAAAAAGGCCTTGAGGGGAATATCCAAGGTTCCCATGCGGGGAAAGGTCACCTTCATTCCTTCCCCCTCCTCCACTGTAAAGTATCCACAAAGGCCTCCAGGCGGGTAAGGAGCCCCGTCTCGCCACTGTGTTCATCCAAGGTCAGAAGGAGAAAGGGAAACCCCTTCCGCCGGGCCCGCCGCTCCACCAGCTCCCCCACCAAGGAGTCGGGGCCACAACCAAAGGAGATGAGGTGGATTATACCATCGACATTTCCCCCCTGCATAAAATGCCCGGCGGCACCCATAACATACTGACCCAGGGTCCAAAAGAGCCTCTTGGGCAGGCGGCCGGCATGGAAGGCAATGATGTCCGCGGGCAGCATTTCTGCTGTCTGCGGGCTAACACCCATTTCCCGCAGGCGATCCAGAAGCCCCATGTTAATATAAGGGTCGTAGATATTGTAAGGGTGACCCAAGACACCCACCCGCAGACCTTTACCCTTTCTTTCCGGAAGCCCTCCCCCCTTCCCCTCCAGTACAGCCCAGGCCTCCATGGGAGATAGGCCCCCGTGTTGCAATGCCTGCCAGCGGCGCCATCTTGCCCGGGCCCGGACAAAGGCATAGAGGGCCTGCACCGGGTTTACCCCCAACAGGGTCGCCGTTTCCAAGATGGCCTTGTACAGGCCCTGTCCCCGCCGGTTAAAGTTTATGGTGGGGGAGATAAGGGGGGGAAGATTCGACAGGGAATGGCGAACCATATCGGGCAAACCCAACAACTTGGGGCAGATATAAGCCCCCTTTTCCACACTTACCAGCCGGGGAACAAAGAGATAATCCACCCGGTCCTTTAGTTCCTGCACATGGCCATAAAAAACCTTGACAGGCAGGCATGTTTCATCCACCGCCGTTCCCAAACCCGCCAAGAGTATCACCCGGTTGGTGGGTTTGGATTCCACCACCTTAACCCCCAGTCCGGCAAAATAGTCCCGCCAGAGGGGGTAGTAGTGATAAAAGAGAAGGGCCCTGGGAATACCAACCACCTTCAAGTGAGCCACCTCCATCCACTGCTTCTACAATGAATATTGCCCACTTTGCCCTTCCCTATACAGTTTTCAAATTGGCGGCTATCTTGACAACCTCCCCCTTCACTTCTTCCTGGGCAGCCGCCGGAGAAAGCGAAGGAGAGGGCCCTCCCTTTGCATCCTCACATAGGGGCCGCCATTGTCCCTGGGAACGGGAATTATACCCCAGTCCCCCGCCGATTCCCAAATTGTTGTCGACTTCAACCGATAACCTTTATCCTTGGGCTCCAGGGTTACCAATTCCCAAGGGGGCCCTTGGTGGGGAGCCAATGCCAAATCAGCGGGGGACATGACTTCCCTAGCCCCCAGGCGCAAAATTATTTCTCCCGCCCCAAGACCGTATTTGGCCGCCAGCCCCCCGGGGACCACCGCCAAAATCATTAGCCCCCTGGCTGGCGGTGTAAAGAGGGCCTTTTTCCCAGATTCCTCCCGCCTCCCAAGGAAGATGACCAGCTCATGCCCCAGGGGAGAAAAAAGGGCAGCCACCGGAAGAAGGGGGGCATAATAGGATGCACCCATGGCGGCCAAAAGGAGCAAGATGCTGTAAAGGGCCAAATAAACCGCAGAACGCCCCGCCTTTTGCCGGGGCGTGGAACTGAGGGCCAAATCGCTGTAGCCCAAGGCTGCCGTCACCAAAAAGAGGGAGTAAACCACCTCCTGCCCCGCCGCGCCTAGCTCCTGGGGCCTGATCAGGGGCCACCATTGGGGCATTCGGATAAAATCATCGGTCAACTCCGGCATATCCAGCACCACCGTCAGCATTATCACCACCGGCAGGGGCCAAAACTTTTGTAGGTTAAAGCCACCTATTAACTGCCCCGCGGGGTTTTTGGTAATAACCGGGATGGGATAGAGATGCCCCGTCAGGTAAATGAGGAGACTCTCCACCATGTGGAGCACCGCCACCAAACCCAACAATTGGGGTATCTCCAATTGGGGAAAACCAAAGATGAGGTGAACCAGGGAAATTATACCCGCGGCATAGGCAAAACACATAAAGCGGGGACTGAAAAGGAGCAAAAAGATGGCCAAGGGCCACACATAGATAATGCCGGCCCGGGAAAGGGAAACCCCCACCAAGACCATGAGGAAACTCCCCACCAGCCCACCGGCCAGGCCAAAGAGGGCCGACTGACAGACCTGTTTGCCCACCGGGGTAAACTCCAGGCCAAACATATCCATCTGGAGGCGGTTCAGACGCCGATATTGCTTATAAATCAGCAGAAGCACCAGCCAAAAGAGGGGATTGGCAATAAAGCGGGGGAAAATTGTCAAGATCAGTGCTGCTATCTTCAGCCAAGGCAACATTTAGTGCCACACCCCCCTTCCCCAATCTAATTGCCGCCACCCTGTCGCAAAAGGTCCACCGCCGCCTCCAGCTGCACATCAGTCCTGCCTTCCTCATCATACTCCACTAATATGTCCGGGGTAATTCCCTCCTTATCAATGGAATGGCCCCCGGCAGTAATATATAGGGCCGTAGTCAATTTTAGACCACCACCATTTTTAAGGGTATATATACTCTGGACCGAACCTTTGCCAAAGGTTTTAGTGCCCACCAGCCGGGCCCGGCCATTGTCTTTTAAGGCCCCAGCCACAATTTCCGCAC